>JAYENE010000578.1:0-7106 GCA_034721935.1 Thermodesulfobacteriota bacterium | reverse complement strand
TGAATGCTTATGACAGGAGAATTGTGCATCTTGCTTTAAAGGATAATAGCGGAGTCAGAACCAAGAGTATCGGCAACGGTTATATCAAGAAGCTGATGATATTCCCTAGAAAAAATTCTATCAAAGAGAAAGCCTCTGGTTGAATTGCTTACAGAATCATATTTCGTAATCGTTCACGGTTTACAGTTACCGGTTCACGGTTGAAAAAAAACAGAGGATAGAAGGGAATTATGAGGTCCTTTTTTGAAGATTTAGAAGCTTGGGGAAAATCGTGTAGGTTATCAGTACATCTTTATAAATTATTAAGCTAAGGGCTCGACAAAAAATAACTTTACATTTCTTTGTGCCGATGCATCCCGCCTGACTGCGTTGCGAAAATTCTGAATATGCTTGATATCCATGTTCTTTCGCGCCTTGTCAGCCGAGCGCCTCAACACCTGAAATTGCGAACTTATTTTTTGCCGAACCCTAACTGTTCGTGGTTGAAAAAACTGTGAACTGTGAACCGACAACCGTGAACGGTTGCCATATTTCCAAAGGTTTCAGATGGATAGTTTCACCATTGCCGCTGTTGCGACACCAATAGGTCGCGGTGGTATCGGTATTATCAGAATTTCCGGTGAAAAGGCTTTAAGTATAGCCGCAACTATTTTTATAAGATCTCATTTTGCCTCTAATCACAATGCAGATACATCCGAACTTTTTTTTGCAAATTTTAAATCCCATCGGTTATACCATGGATATGTTGTTGATCCGGCAAACGGGCGGCGGCTCGATGAGGTGCTTTTAGCAATCATGAAGGCGCCACGTTCATATACCGGTGAGGATGTTGTAGAAATACAGGCTCATTCAGGCCCTGTTGTATTAAGCTCTATTTTGGAGCTGGTGTTAAAAAACGGCGCCAGGCTTGCTGAGCCCGGCGAGTTTACAAAGAGAGCATATATAAATGGCCGCATTGATCTTACGCAGGCTGAGGCCGTAGTTGACATTATCAATGCCAGGACAAATAAAGCGCTCGAAATCGCCTTCACTCAGCTAAAGGGTGATATGCGAATGCGCGTTGAAACAATAAGGGATTCGCTGTCTGATATTTTTGCTGAAATAAATGCAGCCATAGATTTTCCGGATGATGTTACAGAAATCGTTGGTATTGATACAGCAATCAAAACATTGCAGGACAAGGTTGTTGCAAGGTTAAAAGAGCTGCTTGAGCGATATGAAAACGCCCATGTTTTAAGAGACGGTCTCAAACTGGTTGTTGTGGGCCGGCCAAATGTCGGGAAGTCAAGCCTTATGAATTGCCTGCTCCAAAAGGAGCGCGCTATTGTTACTTCAATGCCAGGCACTACAAGAGACTTTATAGAAGAGCCATTAAGCATCAGAGCCATTCCTGTAATTATTACAGACACTGCGGGTCTGCATGAAACAGATGATCCTGTTGAGGTTGTCGGTATAAAAAAGACTTATGAGCATGCCGACCTGTCTGACCTGGTTTTATTTATGCTTGATGCGAGCTGCCGGATAACAGAGGAGGATTATAAGATATATGAAAGAATCAGCAACAGGAAGCTGATAATCGTTATAAACAAGTCGGATCTTGTAGATGATGAACACAAACTTGATATGCCGGCTTCCTGGACCCACATTCCGCAAGTTAAAATATCAGCCCTTTATAACCAGGGGATTGACAGGCTTAAAGATTTGATAGCAAAACTATCTCTTAGTGTACAGGGTTTCGATGCCGGACATTCAATCGTTCCAAATTTAAGGCACAAGATTGCTCTCGAAAGAAGTCTTCGGGCCGCATCATCGGTTGTTGACGGAATGCGCATGCAAATGCCCTTTGAGTTGATTTCCATCGATATTAAGGAGGCTATTGATTCGCTGGGAGAAATTACAGGCGTTATTGCCAACGAAGACATGATTGACATGATTTTCAGCAGATTCTGTATCGGCAAATAATGTTTCACGTGAAACAATGCTAAAAATTAAAAAAAATCGGTAACCGTTCACGGTTCAGAGGCTCAAAGTTCAAGGGTAACCCGGAATGACGGAATTGTTATGATAGGGTGTGACACAAATCGTGCCATAAGCGTTTAGGGGGAGTGCATAAAATGCACCCTATATGGCTGTAAATCGTAAGGTGCGTTTTACGCACCAAAAAACATTCGATTTTGCCTATCAAGCCGTTTTATCATTCATGCATTCGGACAATACATATGCCGCTGATGGTGCATAGAATGCATCCGACATGGCTGAACCGTGAACGATTACAGAAATTGTAAGAACTCAGCCTTTTGAAAAAGAGTCTGACAGGATAACAGGATAAACAAGATTTTGTTTCAAGTGAACAAACAATGTTGATTTGATGTGTTTTGATGTTTTAATCTCCCGCTGTAAGCGGGATTAATCCTGTCAAAAAAGGCTCTTTGAAAAACTTAAACTATTACAAAAAATTCTATTTAGTTCCGGTTTAGGAGTATAATTATGGATATAGATTTTTCAGCTTTTTTTAAGAAATACGAAGAGCTGGTAGCAATGACGAATACCGTTTTTGAGCGCGTAAAAAAAGAATACCCGGAATGTGTAACATGCAAACTGGAGTGCTGTGACTGTTGCTATGCTCTTTTTGATCTTAGTTTGATTGAAGGATTATATATAAATTATCACTTCAATAAAAAATTTAAAGGAAAAGAACGAGCCAGGCTTATTGATAAGTCAAACAGAGCGGATCGGGAGACATACAGGATAAAGAAAAAGGCATACAAAGATTTTAAGGCAGGAAAAAAAGAGGATGACATATTAACGGATATTGCAGAGAAACGGATCAGATGCCCGTTGCTAAATGAGCAGAATCTTTGCGATATGTATGAATATCGGCCTATAACATGCAGGCTGTACGGGATTCCAACCACTATTGGCGGATCAGGCCATACCTGTGGCAAATCCGGTTTTGTTAAGGGCAAGCAGTATCCAACGGTAAATATGGATATAATCCTGAACAATCTTTACAAAATATCTGCTGAACTTGTAAAAGAAATTAAATCCAGCTATGTGAAAATGGCGGATATGCTTGTGCCGTTATCCACGACTCTTCTTACCGATTATAATGAAGAGTATTTTGGGTTAAAGACCGTCGAGAAAGACAGTCAAAAGGAGTAGAAAATGACAAATATTTCCCCTGAAGAGGAGGAAAGGAGAAAAAAGTATATTTTTGATCACATGGCCCCGCGGCGTCAAAAGCATATCCTGAAAAAAGGGTATGAAGCATGGGATCCTTTTATCAAGCCAAAAGATCCGATAGACATCAGGAAAGATGCAACAAGTCGCACAACCCAGATGCTTGTAACCGAGTTTTTGCAGACATGCGGCCATGAAGATTATACCAACGAATTCGGAATGGGGGCCTTTGAGATTTGCCACGGCATAATGAATAATAATGAAAAGGTTAGAGGCATGTTTGAGTTTGTGTGCTGGTATAAGGAACTGTTGAAAAAGGAAGGAAAGCTTGAATGACCGGTGCGATTTAAATTTAATTAAACAGAAAGTATCCGAAACTGTATTTGAATCAGCCAAGCGCCTGACTCAACTGGACATAGTAAAGAAGTTAGCAAACAGGTATTGTTATCCCAAAAAACAGATAAAACAGGCGATCAACGCTCTGGTCGCAGAACAGACTCTTGCATATACTTATAAATATGGCCATAGTTTTCTGGAAAAATCCTTTAATAAGCCGGTGCGAATATCAAAACGGGTTGTCATTAAGCCGCCGGGTATTGTATACAGGCGTAAAGCCGGCGATTTGGTAATTGAGTTGCTGCAGGGAGTGTCGTTTGGCAATGGCGAACATCCAACTACAAGGCTGGCAATCAGAGGTATCGAATATGCATTGTCTTCAGGCAGACTTTTCAATGGCCGGCAAAATACATCTGCTCTTGATATCGGGACAGGTTCAGGAATTCTTGCAATTGCGGCAGTCCTGCTTGGCATAAACAGGGCGATCGGAATTGATATTGATCCTGTTGCAAGATCGGAAGCTAAAAAAAGTATTTTAATCAACAATCTATCCAAGAGGATTAGCGTACACAACCAGTCACTGGATGATATTAACCAGCAGTTTTCCATGATAACTGCAAACCTGCGCTATCCTACCCTGAAAAAGTTGTATTCCCACCTAAACCATATTACAAAACCTAAAGCAGTGGTTGTAATTTCAGGCCTTAAGACATCTGAAATGTCAGATGTTGAAAAACTCTATACACAGAAGCTCTTTAAACTGGAAATCAGTGAAGCAGAGAAAGGTTGGGGCGCAATGGTGTTTGAAAAAAACAGCTTAAGGAGATATTAAGGGTTCGGCAACGAATAAGGTCGCAATTTCAGGCGTTGAGGCGCTCGGCTGACAAGGCGCGAAAAAGCATGAATATCAAGCATATTCAGAATTTTCGCAACGCAGTCAGGCGGGATGCATCGGCGCCTGAAATGTGAAGTTATTTTTTGCCGAGCCCTAAGGCTGGTGGTTGGAAGCGGATATTTATAGCATTAACCATGTGACAGAATGATGTATTAAGTTTACGAAGCCCATATTTACCAAATTTTCGCAACTGCATCAATTGGGAGCATTACCAGTTTGTTAAAGCCGAAAACATAAACTCTATTCGGGCGGGGTAAACCCGCCTCTACGAGATTTGATGCACGTAACCCGCAGGGGCGGGTTTACCCCGCCCGCCATCGCTCTCGGCCAAATGAGGCAGTCAGCATCCCTGAAGACTTTCGCTCAGGCGAGGCGGGCATGCCCGTCCGATAAATGATGATGCTGTGGGATATCATTCCAATTTTAACTGGTAATACTCCCCATCAATTTGCGTGTGTTGCACTGAATCAGCTTATCAATAGTGGACATCCCGTTACCCATTTTTTCTATTATTTTAATGGCTTGGGTCATTTTAATAAGTTCTTCTGGTGAATAAACAGGAATTTTTGCGTACTTAAAACCAACAGCATCTCTCGTTACTATGGCTTGGGCGCTTGCATGGCGAGCAGATTCATATAAAACCGCATCCTCAAAATCTGTAAATTTTGAATTTGTTGCTGCCTCCAATACAGCTCTGTTGACAGGTGCGATAGCAAAAATAGATAAAAGCTTCGATATCTCTTTTTCTGCTTGTTTTTTACCTTCAACCTTGGTTGCAAGGTAGAAAATTGTTGTGACTGTCGTTGCCCCTAAAAAGCCAATGAACTCTCCTGTCTCAACCCATGAAAATATAACAGAAGCAGGTGCAGAAAACGGTTTGCGGTCAAGCAAGACATCAAGGACAACGTTGGTATCAAATAAAATATTCATAGATATTTCTTTTCAAGGTATTTTTTATAATCTTCTTCTGACACCTTTCCTTTTTTGAGTGACCCCCTCAGTGAATGTGTTAGAGGAGAAATTTCTCTTTGCCTACCTGACAACTTCGTGTCAATGAGCGCAAAATAATCAGCGACAATTTTAGAAACAGACTTACCGGTTTTAGCTGAATATGACTTTGCACTTTGAATTAAATCTTCATCAAGGCGTAATGTTAATTTAGAATTCATATAGCACCTCCAAATATAATGACGTATAAAATATATTTTATATGTACGCCACTAAAATGAGTTTGGCAAGTTCATCCTCCAGCGTTTTGTTGGACACATTCACTCTAGTTGATGGGATGAGTCTGCTGTTTCCCATCTATTTATAATCCGGTCAACCTGCACCACCATCTGTTTTCTTGCCTCCCACCTTTCATAACCTTTTGCCAATAGCTCATCATATTTGGTTTCAGTATGCCGGATGTGAGCAATAACTGCTAATTGTATGGCTTTTTCATCAAGTTGTTTAGCAGATTCACTGCGACCAATGCGACCACTGTATTTCAAACAAGCATGTTCTGCAATGCTACTCTCTCTATTAGGAGGACAACAGGGAAATAACTCACGCACCCTTTCTGCAAAGCTCCTGACATGTTGTTCATCTAATCCTGCTCTTCTTTCCACTGCTCGTTCTCTTCTACGAGCTCTCACCTCACTATCAGCTAAACATTCTTGTTCAGCTTGTTCTAATGCTTGCTCTTCAACTAACAGTCCTTGTCTTTCGTATCTCTTGCGTGCCCGACTCCATTTTAAGACAACAGCAATCAATGTAGAGTATTTTCGTGTTCGTCTAGTGAGCGCAGTATCTCCTGAAGGAAGAAAAACCAGGTGATTTAGATCCGCACATGACAAACACAATGTTCCTTTTCCTTCGTCCAGGGTAATCCATGCTTTACGGCCTAATTCCTCACCACACTCGTCGCATGTGGAGTCCCTATTTGAAATGAAAACTTTTAAATAATTGCTTTTTTTCATTTGTCAATATTGGTATCCTCTTGCTACCCAGTAATGCCAATCTTCAATGGCTTCCTGCGTTTTCTCTTCAACTTCTTCAATCGCTTCTAACCGAGATAAAGGCACTGCTAATTGTCTTCCTTGCCAATTAATTTCAATAAAGATTTCCTTCATACATTCATCTTCTGGAGCCATCCCTTGAATTTCTACTTCTTCTCCCGCTTGTAAAGGTGAAATTCTACGTTTTGCAATACATTTGGCTTTAAAAGGGCAATGAAGCTTGTCATCCATATAGTATTTCCATATGCATCTACAACAGCCTCATCATGAATTCGATATTTTCTATCTGAGTCTTCCAGAATTCTTTCCATGTTGTGCTCAATATCTTTTATGCGCGTAGATGGCCTTGCCCGTCTCCACGGCATACCCTACACCTAAAACACTGATTCACAAGTGCTTCACCATATCCCCAGTTCCCGAATAGCCCAAAAGCACAGAAGACTCCTGGATTTGACCTTTCCCTTGCTTCTCATTGATTAAGCCATCAAAAACAAATCTCATGAAGCCAAATTATAAGGCACAATCTCATTTCGTTGCAACTTCTGTTTAGTTTTTTCTTTCATACATCAAAATTTACTTGACATCATCGTTATAATGATTGATAGTTATAAATATGAAATTTCCAGGCGGCAAAGGTGGGACATATCAAAAGTATATTAATCTTATGCCGCCTCATGAAGTTTATATAGAAAGTC
>JAYENE010000577.1:0-1556 GCA_034721935.1 Thermodesulfobacteriota bacterium | reverse complement strand
CCTGGCTGAGCTGGATACAAAAGGATTACCGAACAATACTGACCATGAAATGCACGAAGACTATATCATGTGGCATCACTGGACGGAGGCGCTTGAAAAGGCAAGAAAGCAAGTCATAGACTTGGAGACGATAGCCACCTATGGAGTTCGATGGTAAATTATGTTGGCTTCTGAGCGTTTGTTAGAGATAGAGGAAAAATTCGATGCAACGGTTGAGCGCATTGTTCCTGTTGAGCTTGATGGAGAAACATTGCGAGTGGTTTTGCATCTAAAGGATGGCGCTAACCTGCGCGTTACTGAACAATTGGCCGGCAAGATTCTTAAGCGATATAGTTACTACTGGCTTAATACTGCCAATGAACTGAAGGTTGGCTGGGATAATGCGCCGCATCATACTCAATTGGAGAACTTTCCACACCACAAACATATAGGTCAACAAAAAAATATGCAGCCATCTACGGAGACTCGTTTGGAAGAGGTTATGAGAGTCATTCAAAGAGAGATTTAGCCGAAAAGAGGCGCAAGGCGCAAAAATAAAAGAAAGAAATGAATAATTAGCCGCCCCGGTTAAATAAGGGCAACAGAGATTTAACTGGGTAAACAAAGAGGCGCCCCGGTTAAATGGCCCCATGGGATTTAACAGGGCAGGCAAAATACACAAAAAGCATTATTAGCTCCAGACCCAATTAACTCAACAAAACATGGAGGTGATTGAATATGAACATCCATTTGGCACATTCTATTCCAAGGCTACGCAGCCTGCCAGTTTCTTTGCCGTTAGAAGGTGCAATACGAATTGAGATAGAGGAAGGGGTGCCCATATTGCGCGCATCTTCTTCTGTACAGGAATGGGTTGATAAGCTTTTACTGAAAGAGCGCGAATCGGGTTTGTTGGTGCAGGAAACAGAGGAGTTTGACCGGTATGAAGAGATCGACGATTACCTTAGTTTTCTTAATCGGATAGTTCGCAACCTTTTTCAGGGAAAACAACCGGGCGAAAATTAGAAGGTGCGATACCGACGAAAAATATCTGTTCAATTACAGGCCAGTGTACGTGAGCGGTCGAATTTCCTATGTGAATACTGCCATATATCGGAGAGATGGCAATACGTGCGCTTCACTGTGGATCATATCGTTCCCGTAAAGAGGGGCGGGACGGACACAGAGGATAATCTCGCTCTTGCCTGTTTCCATTGCAACAGAAGAAAAGGTCTGAAAGTTACTGGCAGGGATCCTGATTCAGGAGAGGAAGCGCCCCTGTTCCATCCACGCCGACATATTTGGAGTGAACACTTCATCTGGTCGGGTGCAATACAAAAAAGTGACACCATGAAGATAATACAGTTTAGCCATTGAACATACTGATTTAATGTCGAATGTCGAACAGGGAATGTCGAATAATGAAGGAAGGAAAATCTATTTAAATTCTACTTGTGGGCATTATTTGCTCCAAAACAATCTAATAGAAACATCCGCACTTCGACATTCATAATTCCCTGTTCGACATTCGACATTCAAAAAAACTACCCAATTTAATCTCTTATAACTTTTTTGTA
>JAYENE010000576.1:0-7157 GCA_034721935.1 Thermodesulfobacteriota bacterium | reverse complement strand
AAGCTTTTTATAAAAGGATTGCTCTAAGTTATTTCTTTACGCTCACTTATGTGCGAGTTTCAGCCGTTCTTAAATTTAATTGTCCGCTGCCTCAGGTTGACCAGATAATGAGTTTGTAAATTTCTGACTAAGCGCTCGGTCAAAAATAAGTTCGCAATTTCAGATGTTAAGGCGCTCGGCTGACAAGGCGCGAAAGCGCAGGAATATCAGGCATATTCAGAATTTTTGCAACGCAGCCAGGCAGGATGCATCGGCGCAAAGAAATGTGAAGTTTTTCTTGTTCCCATGCTTCTGCGGGAAACGAGGTGCGAGGAAAAATACAGCCCAAATTCCGGTCAAGAAAATTGAGTCAAAAAGCCCGTTTTTGGACGCCCTACTTCAAATTCTTCTAATACACTAATCCTTACCCCTTAATCCTAACCATCTTTTCCAATTGCTTTTCATAATAGGAGCGATTCTTTTTTGCCAGTTCTAAAGCTCTTTTTTCTGTGGCGATTGCCTCTTGTATCAGGTTGTTAACATAGAAGCTCTCAGCAAGGGTGTCCAGTATGTGCGGGGCCTCTTTTAGCTGCGCCGCTTTTGTTGCTAACATAAGGGCGCGTTTCGGGTTACGGAATTTTTCATCATCACATGTGGCAAAAAGCCATGCAAGATTATTTAGTACCTGCGGATTATCAGGCAAATAGATTAATGAGCGTTCATAAGCTTCAATAGTCTTTGCATAGTTTTTTCTGCTGTAAAACAGATCGCCCAAAGCGTTATACAGTCCGGGGTTGTCGGGCGTTTTTTCAAGTTCGCTTAAAATTGTTTTTTCAAAAAAATAGCTATTTAATCTATCTTTAGTTTCGCCAAAACTCAGCTTATATCCAATCCCTCCTATTAAAATCATCACCGCCAGATAGGCGGCTATGCTTTTCCTTATTTTCTGGTTATGAAAGATTATCCATTTTTTGTCTTTTTCACATTTTTTTAGATATTCTATCCGTTCTTTAATGCTGAAATGGTGCCAGTTTGGCTTGTCGGGTGGTTGCCCGCTTGTAAGGGCTATTTTTTCAAAGGTGGAAATAAGCGGTTTTGAGCTCTTGCAAAGCGTATAAACGTGGATATCTGCCTGACGCTCGAAGTTGCGCATAAAGAATCCAAAAATAAAGCGGAAATAGACAAGAAAAATTATGATTGTAACAACGCTCAATACTGTTGAATATACGACAGTCTGGTCGAAACCGGTTATGCTTGTAATGCTAAATAATAGATCAGCGTAAATAATCGAGTAGATGATCAGGTCAAAGCTGGCATACGAAAGCACAAGATAACCAACAAAAAAAAGCAGATAAAACCAAAGGTGTTTTTTCTTTATATGTCCGATTTCGTGGGCAATTACAGCATCAATTTCTTCGGGCTCGAGAAACCGGAAAAGGGCGTTTGTAACAAGAATGTAGCGGAATTTCTTAATTAGTCCCATAACCCCTGCGGTGATCATTCTACCACCCAATATAGGCCAGGATAGAATTTCGGCATATTCAACTCCTGCTTTTTGGCACAGGTTTTCGATGCGACTTCTATGAAATCCCGGTTCAAGCGGTTTACATCTCCAGAATTTCTGGATCATTGCCGGTCCGATAATTGAAACGCCTACGAGAAAAACCATAAAATATATTATTTCTCCTTCAGTTGTGGAAAGAAGATATTTTGGCAATTCAAAGGGAAGCGCATTAATAATATCGGCAATCCCGGATAACAGAAACCAGGGGATAAGCACGGGTATGGAAAACAAAATGTTGGAAACAATGTATGCCCGCCTGGACATGCCGTCCATGTTAAGCTTTTGGTAAGCCCTGTAGGCAAAACCCCGTATAATTGCGATATAGAATACAAAAAGCCCGATAAAAAGCAGCGCCTGCAAAGTAGGGATGATTGTAAAAACAGATATGTTTATTAAAAATGAGGGGAGACTAAGCCCGTATATATTTACGGTGAAAAGTACGATTGCCGTTATAGACAGCCTGCTTAGGGTTGAATTGAACTTATAATCAAAACTATAAGGACTCTCTTTTGAAATCTGCTTTTCAAGAGAGCGGAATTGCAGCCGGGTAAAAAATATAAAAGCAATAACCAGGCTGAAAAACAGAACCAAAGTTTCGAGCGGCGCAAAATTTGCTTTTTCAGGAGTCTGGTAGGTGATGTATATGAGAAGTACAATGATGAAGTATATGAAATTAGAAAACATAGTGATTCAGGGTTCAAGGTTCAGGGTTATGAAGATCGAACATCGAATAATGAAATCGCTCCGCTCCGCCAGTTTATAAATTGGCAGAATACCTTATTCGACGTTGGACGTTCAATGTTCGACGTTGGACGTTCATCTTTGTTCAGGGTTCAAGGTTCAGGGTTACTGGTTCTCCGACCTCCGACTTCTGAACCTGAGTAGTATCTTTCTTTTTCGCTGTAAATACACCCGCAGTATTGCTGCCGGTACATGCCTAATTGTTTTGACTCCTCGATTCCCTGTTTCCATCCAGCGCGGAAATCTTTATAATAAAATGGAATGCCCACCTTTTTGGCGATTGATTCCCCTATCGATTTTATGATGTCATGCTTCTGGAACTTGCTGTATAAAAGAGTGGATGTAAAATAATCAAACTTGCCGCGTTTTGCCACAAGCGCGGTACACCTCAGACGGTCATGATAACAGTAAAAGCATCGATCTGATTCCCTGAATACAACATTTTGAATAAAACCTTCAAGATCATATCCTTCCTGATAAATGACTCGAAGATTAACGGTTTCAGCATAAGACTTCAGGGTATCCATCCTTCTCAGGCATTCCTGATAAGGATGGATGTTGTGTTTGTAAAAAAAACCCATGACCTCCATATCTTGCTTACGGAGAATCTTAACCGGATATATTGCACAGGGCGCGCAGCATATGTGAACCAAAATCTTCAATTTCTTTTTCCAAAAATTGCGGTTCCTATCCGGACAAGGGTTGCCCCCTCCTCTATGGCAGCCTCGAAATCACCCGTCATACCCATGGACAGTTCTTCCATTGATACATTTTTCACAGCCTCATCCTTTATATAATCGCGCAGAATGCAAAGGGCTGAAAAATATGGGCGAACCTTTTCAGGTTTGTCAAAAAACGGTGGCATTGTCATAAGCCCTTTGATAGTTAGGTTTTCAAGACCGCTTATTTCTTTTATCAACTTCAGCGCATCCTGTTTATATATTCCTGATTTTGAAGATTCTCCGCTGATGTTTATCTGTATCAGAATTTGCTGGATTTTATTTATTTTTTTTGACTGTTTATTTAATTCAAGCGCCAGCTTGAGCGAATCTACAGTATGAATTAGATCAAAGAGCCTTACGGCATACTTTGCCTTATTGGTTTGCAGGTGGCCGATAAAATGCCATGACACATTGTAAGATGGCAGCGCGTTGAATTTTTCCCTGGCTTCCTGCATATAATTTTCGCCAAGAGTTGTAACTCCCGCGTTAATCGCCTCTCTCACTCTGTCAGCGGGCACGGTTTTGCTTACAGTCACAAGCCGGATGCTCTCAGGATCTCTGTTGCATGAAATAGCGGCAGCTTTGATCCGATCCATTATATTTTCCAATCTTTTCCTCAAGCTCTGGTCGTTTTCTATCATTTGCCCTCCTGCGACTAACTCTACAGCTCTTTTCACCACGAAGAACACAGAGACCACGAAGATAAAGAACTATAAAGTTCAAAACCTCTGACCTCTTTGGATTGATGATTGTTGATTGATGATTGTCGATTGAAAAGATAGAGCGAAGCGATTCCAACAATCAACAATCATCAATCATCAATCCTTGCTCTGACCTCCGACTTCCGACTCCTGTCCTCCCACCTCTGTCTTCTGTCTTCTGTCCTCTGATCTTCTGATTTTCTGATCTTCTAATTCCAGCATTCCATCATTCGTTCAACTTCTCACACTCTTACCTTCTTAATTTCTAATCTTTTATCTTTAAACCGACCTCTGACCGCTGCCTTTTCGCGAAGCGATGACCATTTTTATCCGGCGAAGTCCGCCGGATAAATGTCTGTGTGAGTCTGTGTGGGTCTGTGGCTAATTCAATCCCTTAATTCGACCTCCGACCTCTGATCGCCCCTTCTTTAATCAAAAATTCAATGACTTCGCAAACAGGCAGTCCCACGACATTTGTATAAGACCCGTTGATGCTTTTTACCAGAAAGGCGCCGAGCCCCTGAATCGCGTATGCTCCTGCCTTGTCAAAAGGCTCTTTTGTGTTAATATACCACTCGATTTCCTCGTCAGCCAGATTTTTGAAAAGAACTTCGGTTTTTATTGTTTCTGAAAAGCTTTTATTTTTGGCTTCGCAACATATACAATAGCCTGTTAGCACCTGATGGACTTGATTGCCAAGGCATTTTAACATTGATCTTGCTTCTGCTTTTGAGTCGGGCTTGCTAAGGACGGTGTCGCCTATGAGTACAATTGTATCAGCTCCGATAACCCAGCTTTCAGGATACCTTTTTGACACATTATAAGCCTTTTTTTCAGCCAGAACCTTTACATATGTTTCAGGTACATAAGTTTCAGGCCCATAAGTTTCGGACAAGGACAAAGATACGGACTTTTCGTCAAAATCGCTCGGGATAACAGAAAAGCAAAGCCCTGCCTGTTCTAAAAGATATCGCCGTCGCGGAGATTTGGATGCCAGAATTAATATTGGACGATCATATGATTTTTGCATTGCAACAAATTATCATATAATATATTGTTTTACAAGTAGTGATTAGTGATTAGGCACAGCTAAGTCATTTTCTCCCATAACATATTGAAACAACATTTATTCATGTAAATTGTCAGGTTCTCACGCAAAGGCGCCAAGCACATAGGAAAGAGGATAGGAGAAAGAGGAAAGAGGGTTAGAATGAACGTCAAACCTCGCCTGCTTATGCGTGTCCTTTACCCATAAGTTATCTCTCCATTAGTAATTAACAGTTATCAATTGATTATTAACTATTATTATTGGCTTTTGGGGCATAAATATAAAAACATAAAACAAATAATCAATAACTAATTGTTAATTAAGGATAAAAATATGTCTCAATACTTATGGGTAAAGGGCAGGCTTATGCGTGTCCGCACGCAAACAGGAACGTCCAACATCGAATGTTGAATGGGATTTAGGGATTATGGAAAAAGGAAACATGTCCGTCAATTATCCTCTATCCTCTATCCTCTATCCTATTTCCTATTCAACGGCGCCTTTGCGTGAGGCAATATTTTCTTGAAATAGTGTTATTTCCCAAATTTATTCTCGACTTTGACGTTGCTGTGAGGGATTAGAGGATTTTATAAATGGATACAATATCTGTAAGAGACAAATATGAACTGGAGCTGATGCCTATTGCCATAGGGGGAAAAAGGCTTAACCTTTATGGGGTTAAAATAAACGACTCCTTTGTTGACAATCTTTTGCAGCACGGAGAGGAAGGAACCAATAGTTTTCCTTTCTGGGTTAAAATCTGGGAAGCTTCAATAGTGTTGGCCGATCATTTAATTCAAATCAACATTCAAAAGGATCAGAAAATACTTGAAGTTGGCGCTGGAATGGGAATCGCCGGTCTCTTCCTGGCCGCCTTTGGTTATGACGTAACAATCACCGACTATGATGAGGATGCTCTGGAATTGTTGCGGATTAATGCAAAACAAAATAACTTAAGCAATGTATCTGTAGTGAAGCTGGATTGGAACGATACTGATATAAAAGGAAAATATGATATTATCTGTGGTTCTGAACTGGTTTATAAAGAGGCGGATATAGCGCCGGTTATCAATCTTATCCAAAGATATATTCGACCCAAAGGAGTTGTATTTTTATCTCATGATTTACAACGCAAAAGTATGATAAAGTTTATTGAGATGATTTCAAGCAGTTTTGAGATTAAAAATGTCGTAAAAAGGCTACAAGGAGAGGATGAACTTTATAAGGTTGCAATCCATACTCTTACTCCTAAATAAATTGAGCGATTAGCCTTCTCGCCGTGCTAGCGCTTGTCGCAGCAGGTAGCGGTTAGCTATTAGTTTAATGATTCCAGGGTGTTTTTTACTATTACAAATTCTCAGCCGTTGCCTGTCTGCAGTGCCCGCACAGGTAAAGGTGTTATTTCTAATCAACGTAATGCCTTGATTTTTTAGAGCTAAATGCTAATTGCTAACAGCTAATCTTAGGTGCTAAATAAACAGAATGTTAAAGTAAAGTTTTCCGCCTTGCAATTTTAGAAAAATTAAAGTAACTATTTAGCCACAGATTTACCCCAGTACGATTATTTGACCTACCCCAGTACCATCTGCCGGAGCTACGGGGCAGGCGGGGCAGGCACAGATGAACGCAGATAGGTTTAAATATAGGTACGAGCGGGCAGTAAGCAAGCTTGAACTGTGAACCTTGAACCGTGAACTGTGAACCGTGAATTGCCTGGGTGGCGGAATTGGTAGACGCAAGGGACTTAAAATCCCTCGGAGCTTAGTCTCTGTACGAGTTCAAGTCTCGTCCCGGGCACCATAAAATCAAAGGGGCCGGCTATTTTGGCCGGCCTCTTTTTTTTATTTCCAGCTATGATTTGCTTATACAGAAATTTACAAACTCAAAAAAATAACTTGCCAACAACCTGATGTGGCGGGCAGTTAAATTTAAAACGGTTGACTGTTTGAGCATGTTAGGAACGGGGACGAATTAACTTCCACAAGTAGGCGCATAGATTTGGGTCAAATTTGTTCGATCTCAGATCGCAAAAGTTGATGGAATAGCAGGCTATTTCAAGATTTTTGTGATTTGAGGTCGGGCAAAGGTGGCCTGAAGCTGTGATGCATAGTTGGGGAAGTTATTTCGTCCCCGTTCCTTAGTGAGCGTTAAGAAAGAACGACGACTGAATAAAATTTTCTATGAGTCAGATAATGTTGGCTTTAGCAAGCTTTTTATAAAATGATTGTTCTAAGTTATTTCTTTACGCTCACTTACAAGCGAGTTTCAGCCGTTCTTAAATTTATAGTATAGGAATTTCCATTTTATGCCTAATGAATTCGGTACCATAGGATATAGCTGAATTTTTTTGAACATCGAACATTCAACGTTGAACATCGAATAATGAAATCGCTTCGCTCTGT
>JAYENE010000575.1:0-7166 GCA_034721935.1 Thermodesulfobacteriota bacterium | reverse complement strand
CCTAAGTTGAGCGATTTTTTGCGAAGATATGTGCTGAGATCTTGATGCATAAGGATTTGCAAAAACCGCAGGCATACCCGTGGATATGTCGAGGATTTTTGCGAAGCCTTTATGCGCAAGAGATCGGTGCAGATCGAGTAAAAAATCGCTCAATTTAGGTTTTAACAAACTGGCAATACTCCCGATGGAAGTATTGCAATTTACAGGCTTAACATCTTCTGAAGGGTTGCCTGATCAATAATCTCAACACCAAGATCTTTTGCCAGGCTTAACTTGGATCCTGGAGAGCTTCCGGCCACCACGTAATCTGTCTTTCTGCTTACAGAACCGCTTACTCTTCCACCTGCGGCCTCGATCATTTCCTTTGCCTGATTCCTTGTCAAATCTTCAAGCGTACCTGTCAAAACAAACACTTTATCTTCAAGGGTTCTCTTTTTTTCCACGGTCTGGAAGATACATACACCGCTGTCAATCATACGGCTTATTACTCTGCGATTTGTATTCTGTTTGAAAAAATTGACAACACTTTCAGCGATCACAAAGCCTGCTCCTTCAACCACCTCTATCTGCTCTGCCGTTGCAAGTAAAAGGTTGTCCAGGGTTTTAAATTCTCTTGCAAGTATTTTAGCCACATGTTCGCCAACGTGCCGGATTCCAAGCGCATAAAGAAAGCAATTGAATTTAATCTTTTTGCTTTTTTCAATTGCGTAAGCAAGCTTTTCCGCAGACTTGGGACCCATACGTTCCATGTCTTCAACCTTGACCGCGTCCAGATAAAAAATATCGGCATACGAGGCAAGCAGACCATTGTCCACCAACTGGTCAACAAGTTTGTCCCCCATCCCGTCTATATCAAAAGCACCTTTTGACGAAAAATGCTTGATGCGCTCTTTAAGCTGCGCAAGACATGTTGCATTTATACACCTGGTAGCGGTTTCACCTTTGGCACGAATGACTGTTGAACCGCAAACAGGGCAGTTTCGCGGCATATGAAAAATTCTCTCTACACCGGTGCGCTTTGATTCAATCACCTTGACAACTTCCGGGATCACATCACCTGCCCGCTGGACAAGAACTGTATCCCCTATCCTGATATCCTTTTGCTTAATCTCATCCTCATTATGAAGTGTCGCACGCCTGACAATGGCTCCGCCGACATTAACCGGCTGGAGATGCGCTACCGGTGTCAGCACACCTGTCCTGCCAACCTGAACATCAATATTCAGTATGCGGGTAGTCTCCTGCATGGCCTTAAACTTGTATGCTATCGCCCACCTGGGGCTTCGGGATGTGCTGCCAAGCTTCCTTTGTAAATAAAGGTTGTCAACCTTTATTACCATGCCGTCGATATCATAGGGCAAAAGATGTCTCTTATCCTCAAGCGTTTTGTAATAGTCAACTGCCTCTTTTATTGTAATCTCCGGTCTAATAAGGGGATTAATCCTCAATCCCAGTTCCCGCAATGTCTGAAGCGTTTCCCAGTGTGATTTCAATCTCAGACCTGTAACCTCACCTACACCATAGAAAAAAATTTCCAGGGGACGCTTTGCGGTTATACTTGAATCTAACTGCCTTAAAGATCCGGCGGCAGCATTTCTCGGATTCGCAAAGGGCGACAGCTTTTGGTTGAGCTGTTCTTCATTCAGGCTTCTGAATCCTTCATGCCCGATAAATACTTCTCCTCTTACCTCAAGGCGCAGCAGTATATTCCGCTTTTCACATCCACCCTGCCCTCCCCCTTCAAGGGGGAGGGTTTGGGAGGGGGTGTGGAGTAAAAGAGGCGCCGATCGTATGGTTCTGACATTTGACGTTATCACCTCACCGTTAATACCGTCGCCACGGGTGGACGCAACAATTAGTTTACCCTTTTCATATACAAGTTCCACGGCAAGACCGTCCAGCTTTGGCTCCACTGTATAAAGTATGTCATCCTCAGTCTTTAAAATTTTCTTTATGCGACGATCAAAATCAATTATCTCTGAATCAGCAAAAGCATTTCCCAGGCTTAACATGGGAATGGAATGCGCTATAGTTTCAAACTCGCTCAATGGCGGAGCGCCAACCCGTGAGGTAGGAGAATCCGGATCATAAAGTTCCGGCCATGCCTCTTCAAGCGCTGTCAATTCCTGCATCATCCTGTCATATTCTGCATCAGACACTTCCGGATTATCCAAAACATAATACAGGTAATTATGCCTGTGAAGCGCTTTTCTTAATGCATTAACCTTATTAACTATGTCCGTATCAATCTCTTTCATTGTTTGTTTTATTGAGACTACTCACGTAGTCAGGCTGAAGCTGTTTAGGCTGAAGGCGCTTTTTCCTAACAGTCTTCAGCCTTCAGCCTATCCACCTGAGTAGTTACGTTTCATCTCTCCCAAATTTCTACTTTCCAATTTCAAGTTTCAAGCCGTGAACGGCTACGACTTATACTGTTTTCTCAAAACACATGCTGCTTATTGTTTTGCATACAGCCCTGCGGCTTTTCCGGAAGCATTGTTTGCTAAAACCGGCCACCTGGTTATATGTAGATATTTCATCAGAAACAACAAGAACTGCTCCAACCTCAACTTCCCGAAAGCTTCCCACAGTAAAAAGGGCTGAAAGTTCCATTTCAACAGCTAATGCATCCTTTTTTTGAAAATGCTCCACCTTTTCAGGGGTTTCCCTGTAAACAGCGTCCGTTGACCATATAACCCCTTCATGAAAAGAAAGTCCTTTCTTTCTTAAGGCCTCTTTTATACTTTCAGATATGTTGCCGGATGATCGTACCAGACTGCCGTCAACCTTTCCATAATGCTTTGATGTGCCCTCATCAATAATTGCGCCATCCGGAATTATAATATCTCCAATCATTACATCACAGGAAATCGCTCCGCACCATCCTGAAAACAGGATTTTTCTTGCGCCCCATGCAATTAGTGTCTCAAGAAGCATAACAGTATATGGAGCTCCGATAAATGGCCCTGTCAACGTAACATTAGTCTTATCTCCACCGTCGATATATAACCTGCTCATCAGCAGTTTTTTGAATCTCTCCTTTTTCAGATTCATCATGCCGCAAAGAATTTGCAGATCGCTATCGCTGCTTACCATAACAGCATTTGAGCCTAAATTCAGAGCGCTTTTCCCTGTTGCGGGATTTACAATTGCATCATGTTTGTTCATAAGTAAGGTTTAAGGTTCAATGGTTATAATCTATTACCTAAGTTGAGCGATTTATTGCGAAGATATGTGCCGAGATCTTGATGCATAAGGGTTTGCGAAAACCACAGGCATACCCGTGGATATGTCGAGGATTTTCGCGAATCCTTGATGCGCAAGAGATTGGTGCAGATCGAGTAAAAAATCGCTCAATTTAGGTATTAACATCCATCATTTTATAGCGCAACACTCAGATTAACTTCTTTCAGCCCCGCCCGCCTCGCCTGAGCGAAGCAATGGCGGGCAGGCATTTGGTGAAACATGCGTGTTATCCCTACTAAAATATCATCTTTTTGATATCAGACTTTCGAACTTTTTGATCTTGGTTATCGTAAAATATCAATTGTGCAAAATTGACATAATATATCTGTAGGATGCATTCTATGCACCAAAATTGTGCATAGAATGCACCCTACTATTAGTAAGTGCAACGTCCCCTTGTTCACAGTTTTCTGCCATTATTGCCATTCCTTTTTTGCAGACCCTTCTTCCAGCCAGGCAGATAGGCGTTTAACATACTTTTAAAAAGCTTCCCATGATTTGGCGTCTGAAGATGGAGAAGTTCATGCACAATCACATAATCCTGAAAAACCTGCGGCTCCTTTAGAAGATCCGTGCTGAAGCAAACACATCCTTTTGTGGAACAGGATGCCCATTTTTTCGTCATTTTCTGAACACGAATCTGCCTTGGATTTACACTTATCTTTTCAGCCCATTTTATTACTTCAGCTTTAAACTGATCTTTTGATCGAAGATCATTTACGATTGATTTTCCAGCCATTATTTCTCCCTGCTTTGTGCCTTGTGTGTTAGTAGCTGAACTATTACTTTTTTTGTAATTCTATAAATTCTCAACAATTACTTTCTGCGTGCTCACAAGCGATTCTCCCACAAAGCGCACAAAAGGTTCCAGATTACCTTTATCCGCTTTGGCAAGTATATCCAGATAAAGCCTGCGCCTTTCGTTTCTGATAACCGCAGGAGGCAACCTTTTTTTTATGAAAATCAGATTCATAAACAGCCGGGCTCCCCTGCCGTTACCGTCATCAAACGGATGAATTCTTACCATGTTATAATGGGCGACTGCTCCTGTTATCAACCCATGTTCTTTGTCGATATTCTCATTTATCCACGAAATCAGTTTTTCCATTTCTGTGGTTACATGCAAGGGGGCAGTATATTCATGAATTGTGCCGTCAAACTGAATAACCGTGTTGGGAGCTTGTTTATAATGTCCGGGCGTAGCTTTCTTCTTTATTTTTTTGCCTGTGGGATCAACCGCAACGGTATGCTCAATCCCTTTCAGCAGCAGGGCATTGATCTCTTTAATCAGCCCCTCTGTAATCGGACGTTCATCACTGATTACATCATACAGGAAATCAATCGCATCAATATGATTGCGTGCATCCAGGAAATTCTTTAAAGGTTTTCCTTCTACAGTCAGCCCTTCTCTCAAAAAAAAGATGGTTTCACCCAATGTCAGTGTGCTGCCCTCAATCGCATTGGAATCATAAGTCCATTCCATTTTCAGTTTTTCCATAACCGTTCCCCAACGTTCCGGGCGCAAAGGCTTCTTTTCATCAATCCTGACTTGCAGATTATTAATTTCCTGAGTCAGCAATTCAAGTTCTTCTGTTTTTTCTATAATGTAATATTTTGGCATTCCGTTATCCTTCTCCCCGCAAACCATACGTAAAAACATGCTGCATGGTTGATTTTTTCAGTTTGAAGATACATTAGCCTTAGACATAAACATAAACACTAAAATATCTGTTGAGCAAATACCTTCCGACTCAGAAACAATTGCTTTATCAAGATATGGTCGCAACTTTCCATACATAACATCTCCAGCATAAAACCTGTTTTTTGTACTCTTAACTTCTTCAGGATTTAATCCATTTTTTTATTCGAGGAACGGTTTCGCTGTTCCATTTGTTTGAAATCCTTATTTGAATAAACTGTTTATAAAGATTTTCAATTAGTGAAACCACTTTTTCATAAAAGTATATCTTTTCAAGAACAGCCCCTTCAATATCTTCCTTTTTTTCAATCTTTGCGGTTTCAGGCGATTTTAATGATGAAATATTAAGGCCTTCACCTTTAATGTTAAATTTCCATTCATGCTCACCGGTTTTTAAAGAAAAATTCAGTTCAGTGACAACCCCGCCCTTTTGAAGAGAAAGCTTTGCTTCCTCAAGACCGGCATCATCCCCCTTTATTCTGATGTTTTCGACCCTGTTATCAAGGCTGTTTTCAAGAACAATGCGGTTGTCCATTTCAAGTGAAACCATATCTTTGTTTGTCTTAACTACGCTGGTTTGGTCCGCATCCATGATAAACCAGAGCCATGTTAAAAATTCATTTCCGAGAAATTTGTACCTGTCGTATGCAACTGAAACATCTAACATAATTTAATCCATGAATTTTGTCGGAGAAATAGTTAATAAAAGGTCGCGCTCTCTATCTGTAAGGCCAGCAGCAAGGTCGGCCATTGTATATGGAAAGAGATGGACCAGCGATAATCTGAAAG
Organism: Thermodesulfobacteriota bacterium; assembly: GCA_034721935.1. Lineage (GTDB taxonomy): Bacteria > Desulfobacterota > Desulfobacteria > Desulfobacterales > ETH-SRB1 > Desulfaltia. Next base: position 1,432 of record JAYENE010000575.1, on the reverse strand, counting down.
ATTTTGAAAAAAGTGTTTCAAGATCTTCGTTGGCAGCTTTTTGATTGGAAAAAAACCATAAAGAGGATTCCTCATAATTCCAAATAATATCGTAAATATTCGGGGTCGCGGGAATGCGAAGGATAAGAACATTGGTTACATGTTCCTTTATGTCTTTTTTTTCATTTCGCGACAGGTGTTCCCTCCCGCTTTCAGCCAGTTTTTTGGCTACCTCAAGGGTATAATATTTTTTAATGATTTTTGAAGGAATGCTTTTTTTGTCAATCCTCAGTGAAAAGACAAAATGAGCGCCTATAACACAGGATGAAGTCCCAAAATCAGGCAAATATTGGTTATCAAAACAAGTCCATCCTGCTGTTTTTTCCATGGGTTCATTATCAATTTCTATAATGGAGTTTTTGTTAAGACCCTCCATGATTGTCTTGATAAGAGGACCTTGAATTTCTCCTTTTACCTTGTATCTTGTAATAGATACGGATGATGATAGCAGTCTCATAGCTTCAAACCTTAATTTTCAGTATAATTTTAGATGAATTCGTAAAAAGTTACGATTATGCCGCGTGCGGCGCTGCAGACGAAAATAACTTTTGCGTATTTTTTTCAGGTTTCCCATCATTCGGGCTTTGCCACCCGCGTGAGTTCATCCCTTACTTCATCAATAAGCTCATAAAACCAGCTCAAATCCTCTATAGTAAGCCGTCCTGCCCTTACAGGCGCTCTTTCCGAACCATCCTGTTTTTTCAGTATTCTTGGGCCTATCTGAAGTTTCGGCTGGCCATCAGCATACTGGTTAATAGAAACAACAAGCCCTGTAGCTCCGCATTTCCATTTCTTTAAAATTTTATCTTTGCCAGGATCAAAAGCCATAATATCCTCCTTTAATAAACGGTAACCGTTCACAGTTCACAGTTCACAGTTTTTTCAATAAACTATAGTAAGGGGAGCCTTACCAATTTGTTAAAGCCGAAAACATAAACTCTATTCGGGCGGGATAAACCCGCCCCTACGAAATTTGATGCGCGTAACCCGTAGGGGCGGGTTTATCCCGCCCGATAAATGATGATGCTGTGGGATATCATTCCAATTTTAACAAACTGGTAATACTCCCATAGTAAGTGTTCACGGAACGTTGAAATTAGAAATTGGAAATTTGGCCTTCATGCTTTCACGCGGCGCAAGCGCCTGCGCTGCACGTGTACTGTTGATGAACGCATTCAATTCTCCCCAATTTTTACTTTCCAATTTCAAGTTTCAAGCCCAGCCACGGCGGGGCTACGAACTATGCAACGACTGATTGATTTTATGTTTTTAATTCAGTTTACTGTATCACAATATTTTAAAATAACATCCAAAAAATCTTGTCCGTATTTTTCTATTTTAGCCGGCCCGATTCCGTGTACCTGGAGAAGTTCAGCCATGCTTTTTGGCGCAG
>JAYENE010000574.1:0-7203 GCA_034721935.1 Thermodesulfobacteriota bacterium | reverse complement strand
GGTAATAATGGTTGCGCTTTGGAAGAGACGTATCGCAGGGCAGCAGCGCAACCATTATTACCTCCGCCCCATGGATCTGCGCCAGGCCGCGCTCCATTTTCTCGGTCGATCCGAAATCAAGACTTCAACAAAACCATATCAGAAAGCCGCCGTCCCCCGAACACTTCGCATCATGACTTACAACATCCACAGTTGTATAGGGATGGACGGCAAAATTTCGCCTGAACGGATCGCACGAGTAATTGCCCGGTATAGCCCGGACATTGTAGCACTGCAGGAACTTGACGTTGGCAGGGCACGCACCGGCCGCGTTGATCAGGCTGATCTTATCGCTCAACATTTGCAGATGGATTACCAGTTTTTTTCAACAGTTCGAATTAGAAAAGGACTTTACGGCAATGCTATCCTGACGCATTTTCCCATGCGACCGGTCAGAGCGGATAAGTTGCCTGGGTTGCCGGGTAAGCCGCAGCTTGAGCCCAGGGGAGTACTCTGGGCCGCCATCGAAACAGATAAAACCGAGATCCAGTTCATTAACACCCACCTGGGTCTGAAACTAAAGGAAAGACAGGTTCAGGCTGAGGCATTACTTGGTTCCGGCTGGCTATCCCATCCGGATTGTCGCAAGCCGATCATTCTATGCGGCGACTTCAATGCGCTCCCTTCTTCAAGTATATGCCGCAGGTTCCGCACCCTTCTTCTCGATGCGCAGATCGAACTGGCCAACCATTACCCCAAAAAAACGCTTTTTGGGCGCTTTCCATTCGCCCGCATCGATCATGTCTTTATTGACTCCGGTATCGAGGTGATCAGCATTGATGTACCGAACACGGAACTGACGAGAGTTGCTTCCGACCATTTACCCCTGATCGTCGAAGTTCGAATTCCCAGGCTTTTATGAAATTAATATTTATGAAAGTTATTGATTTTCAGATAAATAGTTTCATACAGCTTATTCCCCTCTCCCCTTGTGGGAGAGGGTCAGGGTGAGGGCTGTTCTTTACCCATAAGTTATCTCTCCATTAGCAATTAATAGTTATCAATTGATTGTTAACTATTATTATTGCCTTTTGGGGCATAAATATAAAAACATAAAACAAATAATCAATTGTTAATAACTAATTGTTAATTAAGGATAAAAATATGTCTCAACACTTATGGGTAAAGGCCAGGGGTGAGGGGGAATATCAAAAAAGGGGGAATTTAAAGGAAGGATTCCCCCTTTGAAGGGGAATTAAGGGGGATGTTATCCTTCAAAATTAGAATTATTACATGCAAAGGATTTTGCCGTAAAAGATAGACAAGCACGATTGTTTGTGTCATAAATTTATTGTCGCTTGGGGAGGGCGCAAAACATGGAGGTGATATTATGGAATTAATGCCATGGAGACCGTTTGGAGAGATAGGTTCATTGCGTAAAGAAATGGATAATCTCTGGACTCGTTTTTTTCGTGAAACACCGTCTATGGGAGCGCTTACAGAGGAATGGCTGCCTTCCGTAGATATCTCGGAGACAGGGAAAAACTTTATTATGAAAGCTGAACTTCCAGGTCTGGATGCCAAAGACGTGAAGGTAAGCTTGTCAGGAGATCTCCTTACCATAAAAGGTGAGAAAAAGAAGGAAGAGGAAGAAAAAGACGAGCATCATCATTTTATTGAGAGATACTCCGGATCATTCCAGCGTTCCTTTCAACTGCCGGCATCCGTCAAGGGGGATAAGGTGGAAGCAACTTTTGACAAGGGAGTTTTAAAGGTAACCATACCAAAAGCAGAAGAAGCGGAAAAGAAGGAAATTGAAATCAAGGTTAAATAAATATTTATCCGCCCTCCCCGGGAACAATATTATGATAAAGTGTGTAGCGATGTTTATTTTAACAAGAAACCACAAAAACAAAAATGCTGGCAAAAGCTTCGTGCCGAAAGCAAGGTAAAGAAAGATCTTATAAAAGCAAAACTGCATATTGCCTATGCCGAAACCTGTCAATTTATTACCGGCAATGCAGACAAGGCCGGCGCTGAGATTGATAAGAACAAGGATTACTTGAAGAGCGCTGCCGAAAATGCGGATTCAAATGTCAAGGCCAGGATAAATGCTTTAGAAAAATAGACAGATAAAATCAAAAAGGATATTAACAGCAAAAAAAAGTTCGCGAAGGCACGATATGAAATTATCAAATGGGATTTAAGTCAGCTTATTAAAGACTTATAGCCCTGAAATCCGGAAACTCGACTTTAAATTGCAGCAACGCTGGAACAGGAAGGCCGTGCCGGCACAACAATACAGGCGGTTTCGTTGCCCTGTTCCGGATAGAGATTTATGGATGTGGACGTGATACTGTGCTTTTATGAAAATTAATTCAGGGAGGTAAAAAATGAGCATAAAAGAGCGTGTAAAGAGCGATGTGGAAAAAATAGTCGCAAAAGGGCATCAGGTTGAAGATGAATTGCTTGTCTTTGTTAAAAGAGATTACGCAAAAACCCTTGATGATGTGGGACAGGGAATGGATACGGTCAAAGAAACCACCCTGGAATACCTGGAGGGCGTGGAAGAAGGACTCAAGGCCGCCGGTCATGAAAGCGGAAAACTGGCAGGCAAGGCGGCTGAAGCCCTTGTGGAAGTGTCCAGGGATCTGGGTGACAAGAGTGTGGATGCAGCCGGAAAAATTGCGGTAGAGGCCAAAGCCGTCCTGAATACTGCCCTGGAAAAGGCCAAAGGCTCTATTGACAGCGTTGAGGAAAAGACAAAAACACAGATGAAAGACGCCCTTGCAGATCTGAATAAAGCCGGGGAGATTGGCAAAGCAAGACTGGAAGGGGTTGGCGAAGGTATCAAGGCTTATGCTGTACGGAAAAAAGGTGGTCTCAGCGACTCGGCCCGGCAGGCCCTGAACAGGTCTGCTGACAGATCAAAAGAACTCCTTCGTAAAATGGCCAGGTCAACCGAAGCACAAAGCAACGAACTATTGAGCCATTCTTTAGAAAAGGTTTCACGCTGGCTGGGAAAACTGGCAGGCAAGTTCAAATCAAAAGCTTAACTGAAGACTATCCAAAGATATTTCAACCTAAATTGAGCGGTTTTTTTCTCGATCTGCACCGATCTCTTGCGCATAAAGGCTTCGCAAAAATCCTCTATTATTTTTCCAATCAGAACGATCTGGTGCTTGATCCCACCCGCCCGCCTCGCTTGCGCGAGAGCAATGGCGGGCAGGTGGCAGGCGGCGGAGGGGTGGCTGACACCTGCCAAAGCGTTTAACCGGAAATGCTGGAGCTTTGACATGGACGATCGGCCGGATACACGACCGGAAATTGAACCTATGTTTCTGGATATCACCAATTTAAAATGGCCGATAAAAGGTAAAACCAAACCGGATCTGATTATTTTTGACCCGCCTTATGTTAAAAAGCAATCAAACAACTACGATCCTGATGGCATATCAGGATTATCAAAAGAGAAATATCTAAAATTTCTAAAAAGCTTTTTTGCGCTGGCATACCTGAACGCAAAAAAGAGCACACAGATGGCATTTATCAATGCTGACTGGCCTCCGGCTCGTAGAGCCTACGCCTCGGAGAGCGCGATTTCCAAAACACCCCTGCCAAAAATGAGACCCGGGTGAATTCGATTTTAATCAATGATTACCTTTGGATTTTAAATCAAAGCGGCTGGGAGGAGCATATGTCATACCCCCCTAAACAGGAAACCCATATCTTTCAGGCCCCACTCTCCTCAGAGCGTTTTAAGGCAAATGTAGTATCCGCCATCCAAAAGAGAAAAATAATCGGTGTAACCAGCAGGTACGTCATCATTTCAAAGAAAAAATAGGTCTTTAAGCAAATCAAGATTAGCGGGTGGAAAAAGTAGGCATCAGCACCATTTCGATACTTTGGTTTACTCTACTTTTCTTAGTATAAATAATCACATAGCATACACCAACAGGATATGAAACGCATATTTTCATGGGCGTCCCGCTGGATGCTCTGGATGAAGCAAAAGAATCACTTCTGTCCGGTCAACAGGCCGGGCCGGGGCTTTTCTAAATGATATCCGCAGCTTTCTTGGAGGCTTTTGCCAGGATGGTCTTGATGAGAGCAATAAAATCTTAAATACTCTCTATCAGACCTCGGAATTAGAAATATAGAATTCGTTATTAATTACCAATAATACAATATGTTATAGCTATTTTTGAGATAAATTGGACATTCACCACCTTGAAGTTTTGTCATAAACCACAATATATGGTGTTTATTGTAAATAAAAATTGTATATATTGATTTGTAGCTACTAAACAATTACCGTATTGTCCAGGAATACTCCTCAATTTGGGTGTCGTATTCTGAGGTCTGTCTATAGATTTTCAGATAAATAGTTTCACACCGTTTATTCCCCTCTCCCCTCTGGGCAATACTGTTGACTTAAGCAAATTTTCTTGAACCGCAGAATGTCGAACAAGGAATATCGAAGTAACCCCTTCGTAATTCTGCGGTTCAACTGGTCGAAAAAAGCGAAGGTTACCGTATGATTCCAAATGGAGATCAGTATATACTGGTAGCTCCTGCATACCAGTGGCTTTCTGGTTTGCCATAGCTATCTTTAAACCCCATTCTCCATGGTCTTGAAGTCTGTTTATGTTGAAGATGTTTCATGTCTGGACGAAAACCTTGCAAAACATTACTTATTGTGATAGCCACATGGCCGTTTATTGCCAAGCAATTAAATTTCTACAGGAACACCTTTCTCCATGCCTCAAAGGACGTTCCACTGTATTACCTAAAATCATAACGTCCCACTGTATTGCCCCGTTCGTAAATCAAGCCACAGCCACTCTACTTTCTCCGGCGCTTCAATTCAGGCAGGAAAGCCAGTTCGCTGCACTGGCAACAAGTATTGTATCAGTGCCATTTCTGATTTTCCTGGCAACATTTTTTTGGTTGACCAATTGAATCGCTGGAATATGTAAAAGATTTTGAAATTTTACCAGATGTGGACTGATGGCTGTGTCCGATAATTTTGCTTCAACCATGAAAAACGGATTTGCGTTTTTGGTGACCAGAAAATCCACCTCTTCCTTTTGCTTGTTCCTTAAATACCAGAGTCCATATTCTCCGAGACCAAAATCATTCCAGAGCGTTACAGCGCGGCTTAGTTCTACTGCGACCATATTTTCAAAGCGTAAAGCCTCGTCATGAACCCTGCAATAATCATAAAAGTAGATTTTTGGTTCTTTAACCAGGCTTCTGGAAATGCGTTTGCTGTAGGGTCGAATTTTAAAAACAAGAAAAAACTGCTCAAAAATCGTAATCCAGGAAGATACTGTCTTATGAGATATTTTTAATGTACGTGCATGATTTGAAAAAGAAAAGGGACTGCCGACGCACCCTGATAAAAGAAAATATAAAGCCTCCATCGCGTCCACCTGTCGAACGGCAAATTCGTCTCTTATATCATCTCTTATAACCTGGCTATGATAGGATTTGGCCCAACGGCGGTATTTCAACCTGGTACCCTTGAAAAAAGGTTCCGGGAATCCGCTTACCTGAAACATGGTTTCCCATGCTTCCTGAGCGATAGCCCTTTGTTCCGGGATTTCCGTTAGAATACTGACATCTTCTATGCCTATCGATAAAGCAAAAATCTCTCCAATGGTAAAAGGGTAAAGATGAAAATGTAAATACCTACCCGCCAACGAGTCCCCTTTTTTTCGTGAAAGCTCCAGCCGCCCGCTGCCTGTAATTAGAAAGCGAAATTCATCAGCAAAACCATCGTAAATACCTTTCAGATAGTTTTTCCAGTCTATATATTTATGAATCTCATCCAGAATAATCAGCGGAAGGTCTCCCTTTTTGCGGTCCACCTCCTCAAAAAAAGTTGGATTGGTTAAAATTCTGGCTTTGTTGGCGGGAATGTCATAGTTGAAATATAGTGAAACAGGTTCTTCAGACGCAATATCTTTCGCAAAGGTTGTTTTACCGGCCTGCCGAGGCCCGGAAACAAGTATCAACTTTTTTTCTGTGTTAAAATCAGCCCATATTTTCTTAAAATAATTTCTTTTCCGCATGTTGACCAATTTAGCATTAATTACCATAAAGTCAAGACTAAATGGTAATTAAATCCAAAATGGTCAAATCGTATTTAGCTTTTCAAAGTTAAACCCATTTGATTTAAGATGATATTTGCGCTCAAAGTTTTCCAAGTCGGTTTAAAAAATTATCCCTAACAACACCATCTGTAAATATCCTTTTACGTTCTATACCTCTGGCAATAATATGATGAAGCGCACCCGGCGCCTGCCCGCAATGCCTCCCCACCTGCCTCGCCTGAGCAAGCCCGCTCGCCTCGAGGGCATTGCAGACAGGTGGCGGGCAAGTATTTCGCATGACTTAGTTTTGCCGCCTTGTTCCTGCAAGCATAATTAACAAAATGAATGGGGCATATTTAATGTATGGCAGGCGGGTCGCGATCTCAGGCGAGGCGAGCAGGCATCTATTCTGGCTTGACGTGACATATGATTTTATTACCACAAACAAATGAAAAGAAACGCCTAAATTCAACCCCCCCTTAAATTCCTACAGGTCTATATTTCTGTATCCTCCAGTTTGATGCGACTATGACCCTGCTCAAGGAAGAAACGTCAGAATATGATGTGGATTCCTGTAATATTAATAACTGTGACATTTTTAACTTGATAGTATAGGAATTTCCATTTTATGGTCAATTTTATCAATAGGTTGGAGGCTATCAGCACAATGTCGGGGCGAATCTTGTATTCGCCTTGGTCAGGGCGATCACAAGGATCGCCCCTACGAAACAACAACAATACAATTACAGCCTAAAAGCTCGCCCGATAGGGCGTTAATTAAACAGTGACACTAATGGTGTATAGTATTGGTGTTATGAAAAATAGAGATAAAAAATTTACTCTCGACGAGATTTGCGCTTTAGTGGAGATGAATAAACGCAAGGTGCGGTTTTACATTCAAAAGGGATTGGTGGTCCGGCCTGAAGGGACCGGCAAAGGAGCTTTTTACACTCATGTCCATCTGGAACAGTTGCTGGCTGTACGGAAATGGAAGGACGCGGGCTCACCCTTGATCGCATACAGGAAATATTAAACAGCGAAAAGGATGCTTTTCAGAATGAAAAACCTATGCCGCCTCCCATTTTAAAAAAACAAGGTTCGGTCGAAGTATGGAGCCACCTTTATA
>JAYENE010000573.1:0-24525 GCA_034721935.1 Thermodesulfobacteriota bacterium | reverse complement strand
AGTGTTGAGGCGCCAGGCTGGCAAGGCGCGAAAGTGCAGGAATATCAAGCATATTCCGAGCTTTCGCAACGTAGCCAGGCTGGATGCATCGGCGCTTAAAATGTAAAGTTATTTTTGTGCGAGCCCTTAATCGCTGAACTGTTGCTTTAGCTTGTCTACAACTCTGCAAAAGTCTTCTCCCCGCCGGGCATAGCTATCATACATGTCAAAGCTGGCGCATGCCGGAGACAGAAGCGCCACATCTCCTGGAGAGGCTGCATGATATGCCGACAGCACAGCATCCTCCATTGAAGAAACCCCTTTTGCTGGTGTTATATCGCCAAGTGCGAATAATATATCCTCTTTTGCTTCTCCCAAAACAATGAGCTTTTTAACACGCCGGTATACTAAATCTCTGAGGGTTTGGAAATTACCGCCCTTATCACGGCCTCCCATAATAAGGATTATCGGTTTGCTGAAAGTTTCAAGCGCCTTTGCGACTGCATCAACATTTGTTGCCTTTGAATCATTGAAAAAATCTATCCCATTTATTGAGGCAACATGTTTAAGCCGATGCAAAAGCCCTTTAAAGTTACTTAAAGCCGATTGTATCCCCTCTAAGCTTCCTCCAATCGCCAGCGCTGCCAGCGATGCCGCATAAGCATTTTCCAGGTTATGTTTTCCCAAAAGGTTTATGGATGAAAAATCAAGAGATTTAAAAATAGTATTTATTTCAGCATCACCTACCATCTGATTATAAAAGAGCAGTTTTTTGCCTTTAATATCTTTACATATCGAACCTATAAAAGGATCAAGACCATTAAAGATGGCAACATCACTTTGCTTCTGATTTTCAAATATTCGTGCCTTAGCCCTGGCATAAGCCGCAAAATCAGAATAACGGTCAAGATGATCTTCGGTAATGTTCAGCAGCGCTGCCACCTTTGGCCTGAAACTATCTATTGTATCTAACTGAAAACTGCTTACTTCGACCACAATAATTTCAGCCTTTTTGCCTTTGTCCACATAGTCAATTAAAGGATTGCCTATATTGCCCCCAACAAAAACCTTTTTGCCTGAATTTTTAAGCATGTCTCCCAAAAGTGTTGTGGTTGTAGTCTTTCCGTTAGTGCCTGTGACCGCGACAACAGGTTCCCGTGTAAATCTACAGGCAAGCTCGATTTCTCCCAATATCGGTATTCCCTTTAACGCAGCTCTTTTTACAGGCAAAATATCATGAGAAACCCCTGGGCTTATAATAATGAGATCGGACTTTTCAAAAGTATCAATTCTGTGCTGCCCAAGCTCCATCTTGACGCCCATTTCACGCAAAACAGGCGCATAAGATTCCAGTTTGTCTTTTTCTGCTTTGTCTGTAACAATAACCGACGCGCCCCTTTTCTTTAAAAAACGGGCAACCGCAAACCCGGACATTCCCAGACCGACTACAACAATATTTTTATTGGCGAGTTGCATATAATATAATTTTGAGTTTTTAATTTTTAATTTTTAATTATGAATGAAGAAAAAACTAATTTTACAGAAACTTACAAACTCAAAAAGTAACCTGCCAACAACCTGATGTGGCGGGCAGTTAAATTTAAAACGGCTGACTGCTTGAGGTTATTAGTGAGCGAGTTTCAGCCGTTCTTAAATTTAATTGTCCGCTGCCTCAGGTTAAGCTCATAATGAGTTTGTAACTTTCTGTTTTAATTCAAAATTCAACATTCAAAATTAACAATTCTCTTCTTACCTGAGCTTCAATGTACTCATGGAAAGAAGGGCAAGCATAATCGCTATTATCCAGAATCGAACTATAACCTTTGGCTCCGCCCACCCTTTTAATTCAAAATGGTGGTGAAGAGGAGCCATTTTGAAAATCCTGCGGCCGTTTGTCATCTTGAAAAAGCCAACCTGGAATATGACGGAAAGCGTTTCAATCACAAACAGCCCGCCCACAAGCACTAACAGTATTTCCTGCTTTGTAATAACGGCTACTGTTCCTAATGCGGCCCCTATTGGAAGCGAACCAACATCCCCCATGAAAACCTGTGCCGGATATGTATTAAACCACAGAAAACCCAGGCCTGCTCCAGCTAACGCTCCGCAGAAGATAGTCACCTCCCCGCATCCAGAGACATAATTAATCTGCAGATAATCGGCGATTTTGATATGGCCGGTAACATAGGCAAAAATCATGTATGTGGCCGCAACTATGATCACAGGCCCAATTGCAAGACCGTCAAGACCGTCTGTTAGATTGACCGCGTTTGAAACCCCGACAATCACAAGCGTTGCAAAAAATATATATCCCCAGCCGATATCCGGCGATATCTTTTTAAAAAAGGGTATGGTTACGCTTGTAGTAAAACCGCTGTAAGAAAAAAGCAAAATACCTGCTCCGATTGCAAGTGTTGCCTGCATCAGCAGTTTGTTTCGACCACTTAAGCCTTTGCTTCTCTTCTTGACTTGCATGAGATAGTCATCAATAAAGCCGATAACACTGTACCCAATTGTAATCAGAAGAATTATCCATATGTAAAAATTTGACAAATCGGTCCAGAAAAGCGTTGATATTACAACCGAAAATATAATCAGGACTCCACCCATTGTAGGTGTTCCAGCCTTTTTGCCATGCGCTTCAGGACCATCTTTCCTGATATACTGCCGGATCTGCTTGTCGCTGAGTTGTTTGATAACCCACGGTCCCAGAAGAAAACAGATCAAAAAAGCGGTCAGGCCGGCATAGATAGTTCGGAATGTAATGTACTGGAAGACATTAAAAACCGAAATTGTTTTATGAAGCGGATAAAGTAAATGATAAAACATAATAGCGCCAGTTCACAGTTGTCGGTTTATAGTACACAGTTTTTTCAACCGTGAACTGTTACTTTATTTTTACGTGAGCCTTAAGTCCTTCTACTATCTTCTCCATACCCATTGCCCTGGAACCCTTAATTAGAACCCAGTCGCCCGGCATAAGCCAGTCTGCCAGGTCTTCGAGAATCTCTTCCCTGGCGCCTGTAAAGATATCCAGCGAATCATCTTCTTCCCTTGCGCCTGCCGCGACACTTTCTGCAAATTCACCTGCGATATAGAGCTTTGCAATATCCGATTTAGCGGATAAAAAACCGATCTTTTTATGCATGGACTCCGCGTATTCTCCTAATTCAAGCATATCGCCGGCGATTATAGCCCCTCTATTTCCGCCCTTTAATGATTTAAATGTCATTATTGTGGCTTTCATTGAATCCGGATTAGCATTGTATGTATCGTCAATTATATGAGCCTGGCTGATCATAAGGATATTCATCCTTCCATAAGCCGGCTTGAAATCCTCAAGACCGGCTTTAATTTCCAGTGCGCTTTGTCCCAAAAGATATCCAACAGCGGCTGCGGCAAGCGCATTTGACACCATAAAATCGCCAAAAACTCCAAGATTTATGGAAACAGGTTCAGACGGCAAAATTAGTGTAAATGAAACTCCACGCTCCTTGTCAATCACAGACTCAGCTCTGATAGCGGCGCTGTTTGACAGTCCATAAAAAAGCACATTTCTTGAGGTTTTATTCGCCAGATCAACAACTCTCCGGTCATCTGCATTAAGAACCGCTGTGCCGTCCGGCCTGATTTTCTCCAAAAGCTCCCCCTTGGCGCGCATAATTCCTTGTATTGAACCCAATCCCTCTAAATGGGCATGGCTTATATTGGTGATAATACCGATGTCAGGCAAACAAATATCCGCAAGCCTTCCTATCTCTCCGGGGCTGTTCATACCCAGCTCAAGAACAGCCCATTCATGGCAACTGCAAAGCCTGAGAAGGGTTAATGGAAGCCCGATTTCATTGTTCAGATTACCCTCGGTCGATAAGGTGCAAAATCTCCTGGCAACAACCGCGGCAGTCATATCCTTGGTGGTAGTTTTGCCGTTTGACCCGGTTATCGCCACAACGGAAAGATCTACCCGCTTGCGATTAAAGCGGGCAAGATCCCCCAGGGCCTTTATCGAGTCCTTTGCCGCAATACAAACAACCCCCTTTTTTCTCCATTTTTCGTATGGCAAACTGTTTGCTTTATCCTTGTTTATAAGAAGGCCGCGAATACCTTGTTTGATTACATCTCCGGTAAAAAAAAACCCATCATAGATATTTCCTCTGATCGCAACAAACAGCTCATCAACAGATATACTGCGAGAGTCAATGGAGATGCCTGAAAATGCGCCCTTTATATCGCCAATAAGCAATTTTCCCTTTGTGGCGCCAAGAATATCAGCGCTTGTCCACGGCATCGGTTTTGTGTAATTATCAGTCACTGAGCTCATAGATAAATATTAACCATGAAAGATTTTACGTAATAGTTCAGCCACCAAGTCACATCTCTTAATTACGAATTTAGGGATTTAGGAATTAAAGGTATTCTGTTGATTTTAATTCCTCAATTCCTCAATCCCTCAATCCCTCAATCCCTCAATTCCTCAATTCCCCAATTCCCCAATTCCTCAATCCCTCAATTCCTCAATCCCTCAATTCCTCAATCCTTAAAGCTGTTTCAGCCTCTTTTCTATCATCAAAGGAAACAATTTTATTCCCGATTATCTGATAGGTTTCATGGCCCTTGCCTGCTATCAGAATAATATCGTCTGCCCGGGATATTGTAATAGCAAGCTCTATAGCCTTTTTACGATCAGGTTCCACAGCATATCCTTTTTCACTCCCACCCCCGCCCGCCTCGCAAGCGAGAGCGTTGCGGGCAGGCAAACCCTCCCCCATTGACGTTTTTCTAATTCCGTTAAGCGCCTGCGCAATGATATCCATAGGCGCCTCTGTGCGTGGATTATCTGATGTAATAACAGCAGTGTCGCATAACCTGCTGGCGATTTCACCCATTTGATGTCGCTTACCTTTATCCCTGTCGCCTCCGCAACCAAATACGCAGATTATTCTTCCCTGAGCCCCCGATCTTAAAATTGATCTTAAAGAGGATAAAACATTTTCCAGAGCATCAGGAGTATGCGCATAATCTACATATACAAAACGCCCGGAAGTATTTGGAATAGCTTCAAGCCGGCCCGGTATGCGGGTGACATCCTCTATTCCGGCTTTTATGACATCAAGCCGCAGATTTAAAGCAATGCCGACACCTGTGGCGCTTATTATGTTTTTCAGATTATGTTTGCCGACAAGGGATGATTTGAAATTAAAATACCCTTTTATGGTTGAAAGTCTTCCCGTAATGCCGCTCGGTTCGCACTTGATGTTAGAAGGCCTGATCATATTGTCCGAAAGTTCAAAGACTTCCACCATTGAGCTTTGAGCTTTGAGCTCCGATGCGAGTTCCTTCCCCCTTGTATCATCACAATTAATTACAGCGAGAGTCCGGCTTTTTTTTGGTCCGGACATTAGATTTTCTGTAAAAAGTCTTTTCTTGCATGACCAGTAGGAATCCATATCCCCGTGATAATCAAGATGATCCCGCGTCAGATTGGTAAATACACCAACATCAAACCAGCAATTTGCAATCCTGCGCTGGTCAAGGGCATGTGATGAAACCTCCACAACAACATGTGTAATGCCCTGGTTCAGCATCTCGGCGAGAATTCTCTGAAGATCAAGCGATTCAGGCGTTGTGACAGGGCTGTTAAATATTTTGCCCGAATAACGGTAATTTATTGTTCCTATAACGCCGACTCTGAAACCTGCTTTTAAAAGTATGCTTTCGATCAAATAAGCTGTGGTTGTTTTGCCGTTTGTGCCGGTTATTCCTATTAAAAACAAATGTTCCGAGGGGTTGCTGTAAAAGGCGGCAGATATGGCTGATAGAGCCTTCCTGGTGTCTTCAACCTCGATAATTATTGAATCCCGATCAACCGGCTTTTGTGTAATAATTGCTGATGCGCCATTTGCCAATGCCACGTCAATATAATCATGACCATCTGTCACATGGCCTTGTATGGCCACAAACATCCCGCCCTGCTTAACATCCTGTGCTTTATAATGGATTGAAACTATTTCAGTCTTCTCCATCCTCTCCTCTTTTTTTTTACCAACAACACCCTTTACAGCAATTAATTTAAGCAAATGCGAAAGTTTCACGCTGAACCCTTTGAAAAATGGTAACTATTCAGGTTTTTAGGCTGTAGGCTAAAGGCTGTTAGTTTCGTATGGTCACGCATGATTCCCTCCTGCTATGCTACAGCCTAAATGCCTATAGCCTATCTACCTGAGTAGCTACGAAATCAGACCGGCCCGTCTATTAATATGAGCGCCATAAGGCGCATTAAAAGTAGCAGGCAGGTTCATATAATTCAGGGTTTCAACGGCGATCTTTTTAAATGTGGGGGCTGCGACAATACTGCTGTAATACCCTTTTCCAGGCTCATCAATTACAACCAGGACAGCTACTTCAGGATTTTGTGAAGGCGCAAACCCGACAAATGATGCTATATATTTATCTTTGGCATATGTTCCTTTTTCATCAACTTTCTGGGCCGTGCCGGTCTTGCCGCAAACAGAATAACCTTCGATCGCTGCTTTGACCCCTGTGCCTCCATTGCTGGTTGCAGATTCCATTATCTTTTTCAAAATTCCGGCTGTTTTTATTGAAATAACCCTTCTAACCTCACAAGGGCCTGAACTTTTTATCAAACGTCCATTCTGATCCATTATGGCCTGAACAATATAAGGCTTCATAAGAATCCCGTCATTGGAGATCGCGCAAGTGGCTGTTATAAGCTGAAGCGCTGATACGGAAATGCCCTGGCCGAATGAAATTGCTCCGGCATCTATTTTTGACCATCGCTTATATGAAGCCATGCTTCCCGCAGTTTCCCCGGGACAGTCTATTCCGCTCTTCTTGCCAAAACCAAAGTCGCTCAGAGTCTTATAAAGCAGATCCTGCCCAGTCGTTTCACTAACCTTCACTATGCCGATATTGCTTGAATATTTAACAATCTGCTGCAAGGACATCCAACCGTGAGGCTTGGTGTCATGAACAATATTTTTTCCGATTCTGTATGCGCCGTTTTCGCAATAAAAGATAGTATGTTGTGTGCATTTTCCTGACTCTAACGCGGCTGCCGCGCTAAAGATTTTCATGGTCGAGCCTGGTTCAAACTGATCGGCTATTGCTCTGTTTCTCCACACCTCCTGTTTAAAACTTCTAAAAGTATTAGGGTTAAAAAAGGGATAGTGCGCCATAGCCAATATAGCCCCTGTTTTTGGAGCCATTACTATCGCTATTCCAGACTTGGCGGAAAATCTATTAACCGTTTCCTCAAGAGCGCTCTCCGCTGCGTATTGTATTGTCCTGTCAATGGTGAGAATAAGGTTCTTTCCGTCAAAATCTCCGGCCACTGTTTTCCCGCCGTTAAATCTATGGCCGAATGCATCCTTTAAAACCGTAAATTTGCCAGCAGCGCCTTCAAGATAATTGTTATAATAAAATTCAATCCCTTCGAGACCATGACCATCGAGACCTGAAAATCCGAGTACCTGTGCCGCAAGTGTTCTATTTGGGTAAAAACGCTTATTTTCAGGTATGAAATCTATCCCTTTCAACTTTAAATTCTTTACCTGCTCTGCCTCCCTCGGTGTGACATGACGCTTTACCCATACAAATGATCTTTTTTTTGAATTCAGCTTCCCGTAAAGAGAGCTTTCATCGATTTTTAGCGCCTTTGCAATGAGCCTGGCCGTAGCCCCTGGCTTTGAAATATTTGGGGGGTATGCCGCTATCGATGTCACATCTATGCTGACCGCGATTTCTCTGTGATTTGCATCATATATTGTTCCGCGCTTTCCCGGAGATATAAAAGATTTTTCATATTGGTCGGCCGCCTTTTGAGACAGCCACGGACCGCAAAAAACCTGCAGGTATACCGCCTTTGCCCCTATTGCCACTAAAATAATGCTGAAGATAAAAGCAATAAGCATAGAACGCAGTCCAATACGCCTTTGTTGAGAATCCCTGTTGCTTACTGCGGATAATTTTCGACGTTTTGGTTTCATGGAATTATAATAACCTGTTTTAGAGTTGGACTTGTCAGATTGAGCTTGTTGCTTGCTATTTCTGCAAGCCGTTTCGGAGATTTCAGAGATGCAAGTTCAATTTTTAAATTGTTTTGCAAAGTTACAAGACTTTGCTTATTATTTGTTTCTTTTGTTATCTCATATCCGATCCTTACACATTGAACTCTGCACCAGGTATAAGAAAAAAGTTCGGCAATGAAAATCGCTAATAAAACTAACCAGACTCCGGTTAGTTTTAATTTGCGAAAATTCTTTTTCCTTTTTTTAACACCCATTAGCGACCCTTGAAATACCATGTTAATAAATAGAAGATAGAGGATAGAGGATAGAGGATAGAGGAAATCGATAGGCCTTTGCTATTTCCTATTTCCTATTTTCTCGCAAGCCCTTAGTTTTGCGCTTCTTGCCATGGGATTGACCGCTATCTCTTCTTCAGTTGGCCGCAATACTTTTCTGGTCAAAGAGCGAACAATCCTTTTTGGGTTACAAATACATTTTGGAAAGTCCGGTGGACAAATGCACTTGCCCTCCAGGGCTTTTATTCGATGTTTTACAATTCGATCTTCAAGGGAATGAAAAGATATTACACAAAGACGGCCTTTGGGCCTTAAGAAATCTACGGCGCTTTCCATAAACGAATCGAGCGCTTCAAGCTCTCTATTGACAGCAATCCTGAGAGCCATGAACACTCGAGTGGCAGGATGAATTTTCTGAGTAAATAAAAATTTCTTTGGGACAGCATCACATACTATTTGAGCTAACTGCCTGGCTGAACAAATCCTTTTTCGCTTTCTTACCGTTACGATATTATGTGCTATCTGTTTTGCCCAGCGCTCCTCGCCGTATTGCCTAAAAAGTTTTTTCAGACCTTCTTCTTCCATCCTGTTTACCAAATCTTCGGCTTTTACTTGCGAGTTAATGTCCATACGCATATCCAGAGGCTCGTCCTTTTTGAAACTAAAGCCTCGACCGCTTGATTCGAGTTGATAAAAGGAAAGTCCGAGATCTAAAAGAATGCCATCTACTGCTTCAATGTTTAACTTTGAAAGAATCTCCGGAAGATTAACAAAATTTTCGTGAAAAAGACGGACATTTAATTCATATGGTCCCAGGACCTTCTTTGCATTTAATATTGCATCCTTATCCTGATCTATCCCGATCAATAACCCGCCTGGAATAATTTTTTCCACAATGGCAAGAGCATGGCCCGAGCCGCCAATCGTGCAGTCAACACAGGTTTTCCCTGGACTACAATTCAGGAAATGGATTACTTCGTTCAGCATGACAGGGATATGTTTGTATGACATAGAGTTAAAGCCCTAATTTTGCAATTTCGTTGCCGACATCCTCCTTTTTCATATCATCTTCCATCTGCATCACTTCCCGCTCATATCTTTCTTTTGACCATATTTCAAAGTGAGCAATTTGACCCACAAGTATGATCTCCTTCTCAAGCCCGGCATACTGCCTTAATACCGGCGGGATCAGGATACGCGCCTGCTTGTCACACATGCAGTCAGATGCTCCCCCGATAAAAACCCTCCTGAAACGCCGCATATATTCACTGGTCTGCGCCAGGGACAATACTTTGGATTCAATTTCACTCCACTGATCAAAAGTATATGCAAACAGGGCTCCGTCAAGCCTGGTAACCACTGCGCCGTCACCACCGCCATCCTTAATGACACCACGAAACCTTGCCGGAATTATGATGCGTCCTTTTGAATCAATTGTATGATAGGAACTGCCTCTAAACATATAGCACCACAATTCTCCACTTTGAACCACTTTTTATGGATAGAATACACTAAGCAAAGTGTCAAGAAAAAAGCAGCGCTGACGTATAAAACCACCTCACCATAACCCTCTCCTCCAGTGGAGAGGGAGCTAACAGGTTGATATCATTGGCTACCAACGTAAGGCGGGACAGCATGCAAATTCAATCAAAGTAGGGGCTGGTTTGAAACCCGCCCCTACAATGGATTGTGAAATTGCTATAGGCTATGTCAGCAAGAATAAATAACTCATACACCTTGCTTGTCCTTTTGTTTGTTTTCTGTGTTGTGTCAAAGCTTACATAACTCGTTATGCGCGCTTCAACACGCCTTGAAAACAAACAAAATTACGGCGCAATCTGTATAACTTATTTATTCTTGATTCCTATGGGGACAAAATGGTGGAAAGCGTTCTGTTTTAAGTTTCCCGAAGTGGGTGTTCGCGCTGGATGAAACAAGCGCCATCTGTTTTCCTGAGGCAAAGTGGTAAGGACTTTCAGACAGGGCTGTCGATCTCGACATTTTTTTTACCCTGCTTGATGCTTGCAGCCGCAAGGTAAGGATCGTGTTGAAAAAAAAGAATCCAGTTTTCTTTTAATGCTCTGGTTAGAAGCTTTTCTCTTTCATCAATTAAAGTCATTGGAAAATTGTCATACGACATATTCCAGGGAACAGGCAGATGCGCTGATGTCGGGATAAGATCAGCGCAAAAAAAGAGAGACCTTGTTTTGCCCTTTACAAGTGGATGCTGCTGGCCGGGTGTATGCCCGTTGGTTACAACAATATCAATTCCATTAAATATTTTTTGCGGGCCATCAAGAAGATTTAAGACTCCGGCTTCCTGCAGGGGAATAAAATTTTCTTTCATATAGCTTGCCCTGTCTCTTGCTGATGGGTTGTTTGCAATTTCCCACTGCTTTTTTTGAATGTAATATATGGCATTCTGAAATGTCGGGACAGCCTTGCCATCCATGATAGATGTTGATCCTCCTGCGTGATCAAAGTGGAAGTGGGTTATTATTACATCCGTAATATCGCTGCAGGTCAATCCAAGCTTAGACAATGACGTATTGATATTTGCTGAATCTATATCTACCTGATATATTTTTTTCAGCTTTTCAGATAATTTGTCGCCAATTCCTGTATCAATTAGAATGTTTTTCCCTTTTCCATGTATTAAAAGAGACCTTGCCTGCAAGGTGATGAGATTTTTTTCGTCGGCAGGCATTTTTCTTTCCCATAATATTTTTGGAACAACTCCGAACATTGCGCCGCCGTCTATTGCAAATTTGCCTGTTTCAATGGAAAAGCATTCATAATCTCCAAATTTCATAACTTCACTTGTTTTCCTTATACCCGCATCCTTTTTCTATGCAGGCGTAAAAAGCGCCTTCTTTTTTTGTTGTTTTTTCGACAAGAAATTTAGCCTTGCATTCGGGACATTCTTTTGCGACCGGCTTATCCCAGATGGCAAATGTACATTCAGGATAACGGCTGCATCCATAGAAAATTTTCCCGCGCCTTGACCTTCTTTCAACAAGATCGCCGGAGCAGCCGTTTTCAGGACATTTTACACCGGTAGCCTGTCCTGCATGATTTGAATTTATTGATCTGGTGTTTTTACAATCAGGATATCCGCTACAGGCAAGAAACAGCCCGTATTTCCCCTGTTTTAAGACCATAGGCTTGCCGCATTTTTCACAAATTTCGTCTGAAGCCTCATCTTTGGGCAATTCAACAGGCTGGATTTTTCCTGTTTCATCCCTTGTGTAGTTTGTTGAATATTTGCATTCAGGGTATCCGCTACAGGCAAGATATTGCCCATTTTTACCCACCTTGATATGCAACTGTCTATTACATTTGGGACAGGTTAAACCTGTCGGGATACCCACACCCCGCATGCTGAGCATCGATTCTGACGCTGCATCCAGATCTTTTTTAAAAGGATCGTAAAAACGTGTAAGTATCTCCAGGTAATCGGCCTTTGCATCTTCAATGCTGTCCAGACTATTTTCCATTCTCGCAGTAAAATCGACGCCAAATATATCAGAAAAGTTTTCTATCAGAAGATCGTTTACGATGAAGCCGAGTTCGCTTGGCCTGAAATAACCTTTAACAAAATCCACATATCCTTTTTGTCTGATTATCGATAATATGGCGGCATAGGTGCTGGGACGTCCTATTCCATTTTCTTCAAGTTCTTTGACCAAAGATGCTTCTGAAAATCTTGGGGGAGGCAATGTAAAATGCTGCTTTGGATCCAACTTGTTGAGTTTTAATACCATGCCTTCGGAAAGTTTTGGAAGATTATCTGCTTTTCTTTCCCTTTCAACTGCATCGTCAACTGACATATAAAGGGTCATAAAGCCTGGAAATTTAATGGTTGATCCACTTGCGGCAAATAAATAAGAACCGGCTTTGATAGATATCAAGCTGGTGTCTATAAGAGCCTGCGCCATTTGCGATGCGACAAACCTTTTCCATATAAGGGTATATAGGGCTAACTGGTCATTGGAAAGATAACCGGCAATTTTTTCAGGCGCATTAAAGACCGATGTAGGCCGTATGGCCTCATGCGCGTCCTGAGCCTTTTTGCGGTTTTTGAAAAATCTTGGTTTTTCAAGGGCATATTGTTTGCCAAAACGCTCCTGGATCAGCAAAAGGGCTTCTTCGGCAGCCTCTTTTGATATCCTGGTTGAATCTGTACGCATGTATGTGATAAGCCCTTCCGGCTTGCCGGGCCCCAGGTCTATACCTTCATAGAGCTGCTGTGCTATAATCATAGTCTTTTTAGCAGAAAATTTCAGTTTTCTGATGGCTTCCTGCTGGAGTTTGCTTGTAATAAAAGGGGGAAGAGGATTTCTTTTTGTGGTTTTTTTCTGAACTTTTTCTACTATAAACCTGGTTTCAGACAGGTCATTAAGGATGGCGGTTGAAGCCTTTTCATCGGGAATCCTGATCTTCTTTCCGTCTTTTTTCGCAAGTTTTGCGGTAAAGGGAGGGGGTGCGTTGTCCTCAAGCCAGGCTGTTATTGACCAGTATTCTTCTGGATTAAAGGCGTAAATGGCCCGCTCCCGTTCACAGATTATCCGCACTGCGACAGATTGCACCCTTCCTGCGCTCAACCCGCCTTTGACCTTGCGCCACAGCAAAGGCGAAACCTGATATCCCACCAGCCTGTCTAATATTCTGCGTGCCTGTTGAGCCTCATATCTTTTCTTGTTGAGCTTTTCAGGAGCGGCAATTGCCTTATTGATGGCGTTTTGTGTAAGTTCGTGAAAAAGAACCCTGTGAAATTTTCTATCCTTTTTTTTCAGAACTTCGGCTGCATGGTATGCAATTGCCTCGCCCTCTCTGTCAGGATCGGCAGCAAGATAGATATCTTTGGCATCGCCCGCAGCCCTCTTTAATGATGATATAACTTTTTGCTTTCCAGGGATGTTTTTGTATTTTGGCTTGAAATCTTTTTCAATATCAATGCCCATTTCCTTTGCAGGCAGATCTTTTATGTGCCCAACCGTTGCGGCCACATTATAGCCTTTGCCAAGATACTTTTTTATGGTTCTGACTTTTGTCGGTGATTCAACTACGATAAGCGGTTTAGTCACGGTTATTCCTTTCCCCCCTAACGCATGTTTTCCGTTTTTATGGAAAAGAGTTTGCCGGGTGTTTGCGCTGCAACCCCTTTTAATTCCAGCTTAAGCAATATACCTGAAAGTTTTCCAGGTTCCATGGAGATTTTTCTCACAAGCTCGTCTATATGAACTGGATATGGCCCAAGCGCTTTATATACCGTTAATTCCTCTGATGAGAACGGCGGAAGTTTATCAGTTGTTTTGTTTTGATCTGTGTTTTCGGTTGTGGCATGGCCCTGCAAAAGAGGCGCAAGCTCTTCTATAATATCCTGCGTTTGTTCAACCAGTTTGGCTCCCTGTTTGATAAGTGTATGTGTGCCGGTGCTTTTAAAGGAATGGATGCTTCCCGGAACAGCAAACACCTCTCTGTTCTGTTCTGCTGCCAGGCGCGCTGTAATGAGCGACCCGCTTTTTTTGCTTGCTTCCACTATAACGGTTCCAAGTGCAATGCCGCTGATTATCCTGTTTCGTGCAGGAAAATTATGAGCTTCAGGTTTTGCCATAAGAGAAAACTCTGAAATAACAGCGCCGCTGGCTGCAATTTTATGAAAAAGCTTTATATTCTTTGCGGGATAAACCCGTTCAAAACCGCTTCCTAACACGGCGATTGTTTTTCCTTTACCCATCAACGCGCCTTCATGGGCAGCCGTATCGATTCCTATTGCCATGCCGCTGACTACTGTAATTCCATTTAAAGCCAGATTTGCGCAAAGCTGTTTGGTCGTTGATATTCCATAGGTTGTCGCATTCCTGGAACCAACAACAGCAATATTTTTTATAGACCTGTCAAGATCTCCGTAAACATACAAAAAGGGGGGCGGATCCGGTATTTGCAGTAAAAGGGGAGGGTAATGGCTATCTGTCATTGTGACAATCCAATAACCTTTTTGCGTTACAAGATCAAGCTCCTTTTTAACCTGCTCAGGTATCCTGTGCCGCTTTATCGCTGATACAAGGCGTTCGGACATGCCGTCGAGCTCAAGAAGTTCTTCGCGTGATGCTTCAAGAACATGCGCCGGAGACTTGAAATGGTCGATGAGACGCTTGAAATGGCAGCGCCCAATTCCCGGAACGGTTTTGAGAGCAAACCATGGCAGAATATTTTCCACTTATTTTTTCTTCCCATGCTTTTGCCAGGCAAGAAGTATGGGGCTTGCCACAAATATTGAGGAGTATGTTCCTATAAGCACTCCGACTATCATTGCAAATGCAAAGTCGTGAATAATCCCGCCTCCAAGCATAAAAAGGGTGACAACCACAAAAAGGGTTGTCAAAGAAGTTAGAATTGTACGACTGAGTGTTTCATTTATACTTTTGTTTATGATTACTTCCAGAGTATTTTTCTGGTATTTTCTTAAGTTTTCACGGATGCGGTCAAAAACAACAATTGTATCATTCAAAGAATATCCGATTATGGTGAGAAGTGCAGCAATAATCGGAAGGGAGAACTCCTTATCGCAAATAGAAAAAATACCTACAGTAATAGTGATGTCATGAATAAGGGCAATAACAGCGCCCATTGCGTATTTAAGCTTGAGAAACCAGAAGAGGATAAGTGTAATGATCACGGCAGCGCTGATGAGGAAGGCTACGCCGACATTGAATAAGGAAAAAAAATATACGGCAATTATCAGCGCTCCAGCCATGACGCCGCTTAAAATCCACTTTAATTCAAAGCGCCCGGATATATATATGGTGATAAAAAGCAAGGCGTAGAACATGGCAAACAGAGCTTTTTCACGTAAATCTTTGCCTACCTGCGGGCCTACCATCTCGACCCGACGAATCTGCACGTGATTTCCGGTAACGTATTCAAGGGCTTTTTTTACCCTGGATGTAAAATCTTGAGAGTTCGAGATAGACATGTCGGTCTTTATAAGATATTCATTATCTTTTTCATCGCCAAACTCTTGAACCGATGATTTGCCTGATTCAAGTTCATTGAGCCCTGACCTTATATCATCTAAGTTAACAGGCGTGTTAAACTTAACCTGTATTAATGTCCCGCCGGCAAAATCGATCCCGTATTTCGGCCCCTTATGTATTATCAGCGAAAAAAAACTGATGATGATCATTGCAATGGATATATAGAATGCAATCTTTCTTTTGCTGGTGAAATTAATATTTGTATCAGGTTTTATAAACTGCATTAATATTCCTCTTACCTAAAGTGATCGGTTCCAGAGTTCAGAGTTCAAGGTTAAAAGTTCAAAGGTGATAACCTGCTGATATCCTTAAATTTATAACATGATACTCAGATTAGTCTCTTTCACCCATTGGGTGAAACATAACATGCGCCCCTATTAGGGCCTTCGGGCACCTTTAGCCAATGGCTAATAGCTAATAGTCAAAGGTAAAGCAAAGCTTTCTATGCCTTCAACCGTGAACCGTGAACGTTGAACCGCCCAACCTATGTCTTAGATACTTAAACTTTTTACTTTTCGGTTAATTAACAAATAGTCAAATACAAGCCGTGTCATGATAAGAGCTGTAAACATACTGGCAATTACGCCCAGGCTCAGTGTAACGGCAAATCCTTTAACAGGTCCTGTCCCGAACTGAAACAAAACAAGAGCTGCGATAAGTGTTGTGACGTTTGCATCTAAAATTGTAAGTGTGGCTTTCTTATATCCTGCATCCACTGCAGCGCGCGGTGTTTTGCCGATGCCTAACTCTTCTCTGATACGTTCAAAAATAAGAACATTTGCATCCACGGCGATTCCTATGGTCAGTATAATGCCCGCAATGCCCGGAAGTGTTAAAGTAGCCTGGAAAGCTGCGAGTCCTCCGGCGATCAGTATAATGTTAAGGATAAGAGCAAGGTCGGCTATAAAACCTGAGCCCTTATAATATATGATCATAAACATGATTACGAGAATACCTCCGAAACACACTGAAACAAGGCCTTTGTTGATTGAATCAGATCCAAGAGAGGGGCCCACGGTCCTTTCCTCGAGTATTTTTACAGGCGCGGGAAGCGCGCCGGCACGCAAAGCAATGGCAAGATCCTTGGCCTCTTCCATAGTAAAGTTACCTGTAATGCGGGCCTCACCGCCGGTGATTTTTTCCTGTATAACAGGCGCGGAATAGACATGATTGTCCAAAACAATTGCAAGCCGTTTTTTTACATTTTCTTCTGTTATTTTGGCAAAAATTCTTCCGCCTTTTCTGTCAAAAGTAAGAGAAACATAAGGTTCATTGAACTGTGAATCTATCTGAACCCTTGCATCTGTAAGATTTGCACCTGTTAAGAGCGTTTGCTTTTTAATGAGAAAGTAGCTTTTTATTTCGCGATTTGTTTTAGAATCCTTCGTAATCTGAGTAAGTATTTGGCTTCCCAAAGGGATATTTCCTTTTCGAGCAGCATTAACATCGTGTGTTTCATCCAGCAGTTTGAACTCTAAAAGCGCTGTTTTGCCTATAAGATCCTTTGCTCTTTGTGTATCCTTTATCCCCGGCAGTTGTATAAGGATACGTTTTTCACCCTGAAGCCTAATGTCGGGTTCGCTCACACCAAACTGGTCGATACGGTTTCTTATGGTTTCAAGGGCCTGCCTTGTCGCAAGTTTTTTGATATGACGGGTTTCTTCTTCAGGAAGATCCATAACCATGGAAAGCGCGCTGTCATCCGTTGATCTTGAAACAAGATGCAGATTTTTAAACTCTTTGTCTAAAATCTGTTCAAACCTGTCAATGTTATCCTTTCCCTGCAATCTGACCGAGATTTTTGTGCCGTTAACCCGCTCTATGCCTAAAAACCTTATGTGCTCTTTCTTTAAGAGGTTTCGAAGCTCAAGCCTAATGCGTTCTATTGTGCTTTCCAAAGCCTTTTCCGTATCCACTTCAAGCACAAGATGCATGCCCCCCTGAAGATCGAGACCGAGATTTATCTTCTTGTGCGGCCACCATGTCGCTTTGATTGAAGGAAGAATACAAACAACAGCAGCTATGACGACGATTATAACTAAAATTAGCTTCCAGGAAATATTTTTCAACGATCCATTCCTTATATTATCCGTTTTTTATCATATTAAAGCCCCGGATCAACCTAAATCGCCGGGGCTTTTTTTAATTTCTGGCCTTTATTTGAGACGTTTGCAAAACGTCCTATTTTATCTAATCTTGAGTCAACCGGAACTGATGTGGTAAAATGACCTTCGTTTTGCCATTTATTCCTTGTTTTACAGATAGTTATGGCAAAATAAAAAAGTTCTATTTTTTTGCTCTTAATACCATTGTTAAAATATTGATACCTTAGCGATGGTTTGCGTAACAGATTGATTTTATTGACCACATTGATTCCGGTTAACGGGGTTTAGGCATCACACCAGTTCCGGTTGAGCCTTAATTTTGGTCATTGCGAGGAGTAAAACGACGAAGTAATCTTGTAGATTAATAACGTTTTGTGAGATTGCTTCGCTTCGCTCGCAATGACAATATGAGCATTGTTCAAAGCTGTCTATTTTTTATCTGAATCGCTTTTTTCTATTTTTTCCGGCTGAGCCTGTGATAAAGACTGGAGCAATGCTGAAACATTAGTTCGATTCAGCTTTACGCGTACTCTATCCGCTATCTCTATTGTTAAAGTGTCATCACCAACAGAGGTAATGCGTCCGAGAATGCCGCCGCTGGTTATTATACGGTCTCCATTTTTAAGATTGGTTATCATTAAACGATGGTCTTTCTGCTTTTTTTGCTGGGGCCGGATAAGAAGAAAATAAAAAATAACGAACATAAGAATAAGAGGGATAAATGATGAAAATCCACCCCCCTGTCCGCCTGCACCGCCCTGACCCATTGCATATGCTATGTCAATCAAAATTAACCCTCCTTTTTTGTTATTTGTAATATTTGTAATATTTGTAATATTTGTAATTTAGGAATTGCGAATTTAGGAATTTAGGAATTGAAGGTATTTTATTGATTTTAATCCCTTAATTCCTCAATTCCTCATTATTCCCAAACCATTTCAGCAGAGCCTAATACACTTGTGATAATAAGTTTTATATACTTAGCGTCACGGTCAATTACAGCCTTCCCGGCTGCCGGAAATGTTGCGGGAAATCTGACGAGATACACCGATTTCCATGGTGTTATATAAGGAAAAAAGTGGGTTGTTGCAGCATCAACCTTTTTTATTTTTCTGATTTCAACTGGAGTTATCAGCCCCCCCTTTCCAACAGTTAAATATATTTTCCATATTGAATCCTTTTGATTAAAATCATTGAGCTTTTTATCAGGCACATATGCGGCAAGCAGAAAATCATTATAAGCTAAAGCAGCCTTTTTTTGATCCTTTATTAGTTTTGTTTTTTCACTACCTGTCAGCTTGTATGCCCTTGCATACTCATTTGAATAAGCATCTCTGAACTTAGACGATTTGAATGTGGCTGTAGCTATTAGTTCAACGCCCAGGCCTCTGTAAATACGGGCTTCTCTACTCCAATCTGTAAGGGCTGCCTTATATTGACCACCATGGTAAGGATCGTACGACTCTTTAAGCCGTTCTATAGGCTCAAAAGCACGGCACCCCTGGCAAAGGGTAATAATTATAATTGCCAGAAAAATTTTTACAGAAAATGTCTTGTAATATCTTAGCATAACTATCTGTAATTACACAAAACTCTTACCACAGACACACTTAACACCTAACACTTAACACGTTTCGTAAAATCAGTTTTTTGACTTTTTACGGAACCATCAACAAATACACGTTTAAAAATGGCGCTGATATACTTTAAATGATAGCTTACGTCAAATATTTCTTCAATTTTTTCAGCGCCAAGCAAGCCGCAAATCTTTTTGTTTTTCAAAATAAGTGTCTTGAAATCATCTTTATTCTTCCAAACCCGCATCGCAACTGCCTGGACCATTTTATAAGCATCTTCACGAGTTGCGCCGGATTCCGCAAGAGCCAGTAATATTTGCTGAGAAAAGATAAGCCCTTTGAGCATATTGAGGTTTTGTTTCATTCTTTCAGGATATACGATCAGATTATCTATGATTTTTGTAATCCTGTTTAATATATAATCGATCAGTATCGTGCTGTCAGGCGCTATGACCCTTTCAACAGAGGAATGGCTGATATCCCGTTCATGCCACAGGGGAATATTCTCAAGGGAAGCCATGGCATTGGAACGTATGATACGGGCAAGGCCGCATATATTTTCAGATCCTATTGGATTGCGCTTGTGCGGCATGGCTGAAGAACCTTTCTGGCCTTTGGAGAAAAATTCTTCTGCTTCAAGAACTTCTGTTCTTTGCAAATGCCTTATTTCGACCGCCATCTTTTCTATGGATGAAGCCATGATAGCCAGGCATGTAAAATATTCAGCATGCCTGTCCCGTTGAACAATCTGGGTTGAGGCAGGAGCAGGTTTAAGCCCCAGTTTTTTACATACATACGCCTCAACGTCCGGGGAAATATTGGCAAATGTTCCCACCGCTCCTGATAGCTTCCCAAAGCTTATCGTTTCAACAGCGCGCTCAAATCTTTCCTGATTGCGGCGCATTTCATCATACCAGACCGCAAGCTTCAGCCCAAAGGTTATAGGCTCTGCATGGATTCCGTGGGAGCGTCCGATCATTACTGTGTTTTTGTGTTTAAATGCTTTTTTCTTTATTGTCTGCAAGAGGGTTTTGCAGTCTTTAAGAATAATCTTGCCAGCCTGTCTGAGAAGATATGCCATACTTGTATCAAGAATGTCGGAGGATGTCAGACCCATGTGAATGTATCTTGAGTCAGGGCCGACATGTTCGGCAACATCTGTAAGAAAGGCAATTACATCATGCCTGGTTTCAAGTTCGATCTGTTCGATTCGTTGTATGGAAAATCCGGCCTTTTTCCTGATGTTATCAACGGCCTTTTTGGGGATCTTTCCTTTCTTTGCCAGGGCTTCACAGGCTAATATTTCAACCTTTAGCCATGCCTGATACCTGTTTTCATCGGTCCAGATATCTCCCATGACCTTTCTTGTATACCGCTTTATCATAATTCCACATTTTAGCTGGTTGCTCGTTACTAGTTTCCTGACCTCTATCCACTTCCCTTTTCTGTCCTCTGTCCTCTGTCCTCTGTCCTCTGTCCTCTGTCCTCTGTCCTCTGTCCTCTGCCCCTTACCGCTTACCGTTCAGTCGTTATCCAGATTGTTTCACCGTCAAACTGAATTTCGTTTACATACTGGTAGTCTATATGCTCCAGAAGCGCAAAAATCCGGTTCATATCATAGATAACTATCTTGCTTAAAGGAAAAATCAGATTAATGTCAACATCGAGTTGACCTTCCTTTAAATTGTATATGCAAACAGTCTTTTCTGAAAATTTTAAAAGCTTGCCCACCCCTGAACTATATCCGAATCTACCTGGTTCATCGGCAAGCGGAGAAATGGCAATGCCTTTATGATCAAAGTAGTCCTTTAAAAATTTAAAGTGAATGCCCCACAAGTTGTCTCCGGGATGCACAACGTATATCCCGAATTCCTCTATAGCATACTCTGGTATTATCTTGCCCGGTTTTATATCTTTTTCTATGATATCGCCTTTTTTAAGCCGTATCTTATCCTGAATTTCCTGCATGGGAACGGTTAACTCGCCTATTTTAAAAGATTCATCAGATCTGACAATAATGTCAACCCCTTTTTTAAGCCCGTATTTTGCTTTACGTTTCTTTGTCATGGCTTGAAGCTTGTTATCTTTTTTTAGCTTATTGTAATCAATAACGGGTTGAGGCTTGACCGGCAGATAAACTTTTTCAGCCATTTGCCCTGGAAGATGAGCTTTGTTTTGCGTTTGCCAAAGCCACAAACCTGTTGCAGCGGCTGCAACAGCAACTGCGCAGATTAGAACGATTTTTAAAGACTTATTCATAAATAATATTGCTGTCCCCCGGGACCATTGTATTGTCCCCTTTGATATCAACTGAAAGATTCCGCCTGGCTTCCATCTCAAAAATTTCCTTGCGTTTTTTGTTTAATAAATAATTTGCGACTTCGATCGGCACAATAACTTTTACGCTGGAAATCCCGTCTTTTAAAGTTCCGAGGCTGAGTTTGCGCAGCAAGCTTACCCCCAGAGTTTCCGGAGATGGGGTAAGCCCCTTTCCCTTGCAATACCGGCAAGATTCAAAGCCGCCAAATTTAATAGACGGCCTGAGCCTCTGCCTTGACATCTCAAGCAGACCAAACTTTGAGATTTTTCCAATTTTTGTCTTGGCCTTGTCTCCCTTTACGTGTGTTTTTAAACTCCTTTCAACTTCTGTTTTATGCTTCTGGTCTCTCATGTCTATTAAATCAAGCACTACAAGCCCACCCAGGTCTCTTAATCGCAACTGACGCGCAATTTCCTCGACTGCTTCAATATTAGTCGTAAATGCCGTCTGTTCAATAGATTTTTTCTTTGTTGCCTTTCCTGAATTTACATCTATTGAAACCAGAGCTTCGGTTTGTTCTATTACAATGGAACCGCCGGACTTCAAAGTTACACGGCTTTCAAATATGGATGCAATCTGGTCTTCGAGCTGGTATTTTGTAAATATCGGTTTTGCGCCTTTATAAAGCTTAACGATGTTTGTGTGCTTGGGAGATATGATGTTAACAAAGTCTTTGGTTTCACGGTATAGTAAAGGATTATCTATCAGAATTTCGGTCACATCCGGAGTAAAATAGTCACGGATTGATCTTAAAACAAGATTTCTCTCTTTGTAAAGAAGGGCCGGGGCCTTTGTATCTTTAACATTTTTTTTGATGTTTTTCCACAATCGCAAAAGATATCTTAGATCCCTGGATATGAGTTGCTTGGTGCTGTTTATCCCGGCAGTGCGAACGATAATGCCGAATCCTTCAGGCAGGGACAGACTGTCAATAATATCTTTCAACCGCTTTCGCTCATCTTCATCTTCAATCTTGCGCGAAATACCCCTTGTTTTGCTTCCAGGCAAAAGGACGATGTATCTTCCCGGCAAAGATATAAGTGTCGAAAGCATGGCCCCTTTTTTCATGTATGGGTCTTTTGTGACCTGCACAATGAGTTCCTGACCGCGTTTTACTATATTTGTTATTGAACGATTTCCCGGATGACTGTCCTGAAAGTAATCGCTGTGAATTTCATGCTTTTGCAGAAAACCGTGTCTTTCTGTTCCATAATCGACAAAAAGCGCCTGAAGACTGGGTTCAATACGCGCAATAATTCCTTTGTAGATATTACCGTGGGTTATTTCCCTTGCAGCGCTTTCTATATGAAATTCTTCCAGTTTGCCGTCTTTTACTTTCGCAATTCTGCATTCTTCAGGGTCTATCGCATTGATAAGGATCTTACAGTTCATATAATATTTGCTTTTGCTCCCTTAAAAATAAAATATATTTTTTCTTTTCTTAATCATTTGCTTTTATTAGATATATAATTGCTATATACAAGTCAAACGATTATGTGATTCTGCCTGCGCAGGAGGTTATTCAGGCGCTCGTTATTACGGTTCAATATTGCCTTACATATTGATATCATATAGTAAATTTGTAATATTTTTTGCAACAGAAATTTTGTTTTTCTGTATCGAAACCTTTGAAAAATGTTGGCTCAACCGGAACTGGTGTGATACCTAAACCCCGTCAACCGGAATCAATGTGGTCAATAAAATCAATCTATTACGCAAACCATCGCTAAGATATCAATATTTTAACAATGGTATTAAGAGCAAAAAAATAGAACTTTTTTATTTTGCCATAACTATCTGTAATACAAGGAATAAATGGCAAAACGAAGGTCATTTTACCACATCAGTTCCGGTTGACCCAAAATGTTTCCCGCTAAAAGCGGGATTCAAGTTCAAGCCTGCCTGTGCGTTGCACGCAGACAGGGAAGGCGAAAATATGAGCGCTGATGCTTCACTTCGTGTAACCGCCGGAATATATTGAATATTTCGAGGCTTAAAATTTGAGACTGACGCAGAGATTGGGCAAAAGGGGCGTTTTGCAAAGGTCTCTTATTATAATGCGGAAAATAGTCCTTATAATCTACGTTGGAAAATATAGTGGTTCATTATCATGAAACCAATTGGAATAATACATAGTCCTTATAAAGAGATTGAAAATATGCCGATACAAAGTGTTGGTGCAAAAGATGTAAAAGGCTATATTGAAATTTATGCAGATTATGTGCCTGGCTTAAAGGATTTAAATGGATTTAGTCATATTTACGTAATTTATAAATTTCATACAAATAAGAATTACAGCTTACTTGTTAAACCCTTTTTGGATAACACAGAAAGAGGTCTTTTCTCAACACGTGCTCCCAAACGCCCAAATCAAATAGGACTTTCCATTTTTAAAATTGAATCAATCGATAATGAAAAAATCTACGTCAGTGGTGTTGATGTATTAGACCAGACTCCTCTTTTGGACATTAAGCCTTATGTTTCAAAATTTGATGCAATTAATGATTCAAAAAACGGTTGGCTTGAAAATGTAATGCGCAAAAGTGAGGACCAGAAATCGGATAGAAGGTTTGAATAACCATTTGCCTCAGCGCCAGCAAAAAATAATTTGAAAATAAAATAGCTCTTTATTTTCAAATAGATAGATTAATGAAAAATAATTTTTGTCAGGAGAACAGCATGTATGATCGTATTTTAATGCGGATGCAGGAGGCTATTAGAAATCGACAATACATAATGACCTTACATGCAGAAGAAGAAATGGAAGATGACAACTTATCAATTTTTGATGAGGCAAAAAAATGATTTGTGATATTTGTGGACAAGAAGGGGCTAACATTCGCCATGTCACCCGGAGTTATGGCAAGAAAACTAATTTGCTTATCATCGAAAATGTTCCTGTCATCAGTTGCCCTGCCCTCATTGCAAGGATAGCTATTTAACAGCAGATACATTACATGAGATTGAACGTATCAAATTGCACCAAAAAATTTCGCGAAAAAGCGTCCTATAACCGGTAGCAACCTTTAGGAATATCTCTACAAAACATCAAAATTCAGAAATTTACAAACTCAAAAAGTAACCTGCCAACAACCTGATGTGGCGGGCAGTTAAATTTAAAACGGCTGACTGTTTGAGCATGTTAGTGAGCGTTAAGAAATAACGACGACCAAATAAAATT
>JAYENE010000572.1:0-1574 GCA_034721935.1 Thermodesulfobacteriota bacterium | reverse complement strand
GAGGTCGGAGGTCGGAGGTCGGAGGCCAGAAGTCAGAAAAATAGAAGATGAGAAGGTTAGGAGGGATGAACGTCCAACACCAGCCTGCCATGCATCATAAACGATGGTGGTATGGTCATTGTCACAGGGTCGAGACACGATGATATTTTATCAGGACTACCCAAAGGCATTGCGGGCAGGTCGAACGTCCCCGCCCGCCTCGCAAGCGAGAGCGTTGCGGGCAGGCAACATAGAATGATGAATGTTGATGTCGCTTTGCTCCTTAATTTGGAACAACAACAAGCTTTGAACCCTGAACCGTTGAACCCTGAACCATGAACCGTGAAATGTGAACTCGGAGAACATGCGAATGATTAACTCAAATACATCTTTATATGCAGTGCTTGGAGATCCTGTATCTCACAGCTTAAGCCCTGTAATGCATAATAGCGCTTTTTCCCACATAGGGTACAACGGGGTATATCTTGCATTCAATGTAAAAGATAGAGATCTGGCTTCCGCAATCAGCGGAATAAAGGCTCTTGGCATAAAAGGCGCCAGCGTTACCATACCTCATAAGGTAGAAGTGATGAAGTTCCTTGATAATATAGATGAAAAAGCCTTAAAAATTGGCGCTGTTAATACCATTGTCAACAAAGATGGTAAACTTTTTGGCTACAATACAGATTGTCTTGGCGCTACAGATGCATTATTGGAAAAGACAGGCATTAAGGATAAGGATGTGGTTATTTTAGGTTCTGGTGGAGCTGCGCGCGCAATAGGCTTTGGAATAGTATCAGAGGGGGGAAGATTAACGATATTAGGAGTTTTAAAAGATGAAGGAGAAAATCTGGCAAAGGACCTTGGAGTCGATTACTACCATCTTTCAGAGTTCAGGAATATTGATTGCCGGATCCTGATTAATGCAACTCCTGTTGGTATGACGCCAGATACAGAAGCAATGCCGATACAAAGTGAAGATTTAAAAAAAGATATGGTTGTCATGGATATTGTTTATAATCCAATAAAAACCCGCCTTTTAAAGGAGGCCGAAGATATCGGCTGTATTACCATAGACGGCGCTTCCATGTTTGTTTATCAGGGCGCTGCTCAGTTTGAAATGTGGACCGGAAAGAAAGCGCCTGTCGATATAATGAGAAGGACAGTACTGAATGTTCTCGGAAAGGGCGCTGCATAAAAAGAAATGGATCATCTCCAAAAGAGTTGGTAGGATTATAAGGATTCAAGGGGTCGAGTGGCAGTAAACAGGATTAAGGAGTAAGGGGTAAGGATTAATCCTCTAATAAATTAGAGATACTCCTGGAGGAGATTAGGAGTGGTTGATCCGCCTATATGAGGCGGAAAAGCATTTATTAAATCGTTAGAAAGAAAAGCGCTCGACCCCTTGAATCCTTTACATGGGAGCATTACCAATTTGTTAAAGCCGAAAACATAAACTCTATTCGGGCGGAATAAACCCGCCCCTACGATTGGGCGGAATAAACCCGCCCCTACGATCGGGCGGGATAAACCCGCCCCTACGAAATTTGATGCACGTAACCCGTAGGGGCGGGTTTATCCCGCCCGATAAATGA
>JAYENE010000571.1:0-7222 GCA_034721935.1 Thermodesulfobacteriota bacterium | reverse complement strand
GCCGCAAAAGGGGCAGAACTTGAAATCCTTATGCAGAGCTCTGCCGCAATTTTTGCACCTTAAATCCTTTTTGCCCTGCCATAGATTATTTTCCATGCCGAATTCATGCAGATTTCTTTCGCAATTATCACACATGATAAAAGGCTCGCCCTTTTTTACCCTTAAAATCGGAATAAAAAATATATTAAGATAATGATCAACCCTTTTAAAATAGGCGCGCGCCAGCCCGCATACAGGACACAGCCTGGGGTTTTTATCAAGTATCTTTGTTTTTGGGGAAACCCCTGCTATCAGAAACATTTGTTATAACCGTTATTTTTGTAATATTTTAGTTTTTTTCATAATCCCTAATCATCTTGAATTTAGGGATTGAAGCTATTCTATTGATTTTAATTCCTCAATTCCCTAATTCCCTAATTCCTCAATTCTTTTTTTTTACCGCTTTTATTATCCACCCGGCGGCCTGATCAACTTCTTCCTCAGTTGTAGGCCTGCCAAGTGTCAGGCGTACCGCTCCCATCCCAATCTCACTGGAAACACCCATAGCCGCAAGAACATGAGAAATAGTTACTGAACGATCCTTGCAGGCAGAACCTGTGGAGACGCACAAATCTGGAATACCTCTTAGAATTTCACTGCCAATCAAGCCTGGAAATGAAAGATTGAGAGTATTTGGAAGACGGTTTTCAGGATGTCCGTTTAGCACCGCCTTTGGAGCGTCTGCAATTATATTATCATGAAGCCTGTCACGCAGGGCAATAATACGGGCCGTGTAATCTTCAAGATGCTTCCCCGCAAGTTCACAGGCTGCGCCCAGACCCACATTCATAATTACATTTTCTGTTCCCGCCCTGCGGCCATTCTCCTGGCCCCCGCCATGAATCAAAGGAACGATCTCAATTCCATTGCGAATATAAAGAACGCCCACACCCTTAGGGGCATATAATTTATGGCCGGATACTGATAAAAAATCGACGCACAGATCATTTACATTGGTTTTAATCTTGCCGATAGATTGAGCCGCATCTGTATGGAAAAGAATACCATGATCTCTGGCAATAAGACCGATCTCTTTAATCGGCTGTATAGTCCCTGTCTCATTGTTAGCATGCATAACGGAAATTAATACAGTATCTTTCCTGACAGCCTTTTTAACCTCGTCAGGATCCAGAAAGCCGTATTGATCCACAGGAAGAAACGTTACATCCCAGCCATTTTCCATGAGAAAGATAGCGGGATTGAAGATAGCAGGATGTTCGATCGCTGTGGTAATGATGTGACGACCTTTGGAGCGCAAGCTTAAAGCCACACCCTTTAGCGCCATGTTATTTGATTCGCTCCCTCCGCTGGTAAAAACGATTTCTTCGGCCCTGCACCCGAGAAGTCTTGCTACCTGACTGCGCGCCTTTTTTAGAGCCTTTTTTGCCTTTTTCCCTATGGGGTGAGAACTGCTTGGATTGCCAAAGTCTTCCCTGATAAACGGCATCATGGCGTTTGCCACCTCCGGAGCTATCGGAGTTGTCGCATTATAATCCAGATAAATCATATAGTTGCTCCTTGAAAAAAGGAAAAATAAAACCACGAAGGACACGAAGATTAAAATTGATGAATTCGTAAAAAGTCGAATATACCCATTAACCGTCATTCCGGCGAAAGCCGGAATCCAGTCTATTCAGCTACTTACGAGGACTCTGGACTCCGGTTTTCACCGGAGTGACGACTTTTTACGACCCCATCGAAATTGATATCGTCGGAAAAAGTCGAAAATGTCTGATTGTTGTCATTCCGGCGAAAGCCGGAATCCAGTAAATTAAATCAGTTATAGACTCCCGTTTTAGCGGGAGTGACTTGATTTTCCCTTTTTTATCATTCCCACGCTCCTGCGTGGGAATGCATACCTGCTTTCTCGTTCTCACGCAAGAGCGTGGGACGAGTTGATAATTTTCTTAACACTTAACACCTAACACTTTTCTTCGTGTTCTTCGTGGTGAAAAAAACATAATACTACGAATTTTTTTAACTCTCAACAATTTTTTCCTTATGATCTGGTAGTGCTTCGTCGATAATTGCCGCATGATCTATAGACTGTCACATAATTGATTTACAGCATTGCGTTTTTCTTGACGAAATAACTAATTTCAGTTAACTTCCTCTAAGTTCTAAGTTTGATGAACTCGTAAAAAAAGTCAAATTCGGCTAATATGTCATTTCGACCATAGGGAGAAATCGTGTTTTTTCAATGTGTTACGATTTAAAGATTTCTCGTTTCACTCGAAATGACAAGCTGAGGAGACTTTTTACGAGTTCATCAAGTTTTAATCCCTTATAAATGGAATTGTCCACACAATGGTCACAATTTTTGCTCCCCGGAAAACTATGTCACCTGCAAACCATGAACTGCAACTCGCCAACGACTTTGTTCGGTACACCGGCTGCAATATTTTCCTGACAGGTAAGGCAGGCGCCGGCAAAACAACTTTTCTCCATAATCTGCATAAGAACACGGCGAAGCGGATGATTATCACCGCTCCAACCGGTGTTGCGGCTATCAACGCCGGCGGGGTAACACTCCATTCTTTTTTTCAATTGCCCTTTGGCCCGTTTGTGCCGGGGAGCGAGACATATGAGCGCAATAAACAGCGCCAGTTCAGGTTCAGCAAAGAAAAAAAGCGGATTATACAAAGCCTTGATTTGCTGGTGATTGACGAAATAAGTATGGTACGGGCCGATTTGTTAGACGCGGTGGATGCTGCGCTGCGTCGCCATCGCCGTAATAATCAGCCATTCGGCGGGGTGCAACTGCTTATGATCGGCGATTTGCATCAGCTCTCTCCCGTGGCAAAGCAAGATGAATGGCGCCTTTTGCAGCAATATTATGAGTCGGTTTATTTTTTCAGCAGCAAAGCGCTTGATCTTACTGAACTGCTTACCATTGAACTAAAGCATATTTATCGCCAGTCAGACGCCGGTTTTATCAAGCTTCTGAATCGGGTACGTGACAACCGGCTTGATGAATCATCCATAGCAAAGCTTAATAAGCGTTACATTCAGGATTTTACACCGGACGAAGATCAGGGCTATATTACCCTAAGCACCCACAACCGCAGCGCCGAATCCATCAATCAGACCAGACTTCAGGCCCTGTCCAAAAAAGAATATTGTTTCAAAGCTGAAATTTCCGGAGATTTTCCTGAACATATCTACCCTACCCTGGCCACTCTGCTGCTTAAAGAGGGGGCGCAGGTGATGTTTGTGCGCAATGATCCCTCTGCTGAAAAACTTTATTATAATGGTAAAATCGGCAAAATAACCAAAATTTCAAGCAAAAACATCAGCGTTACCTGCCCCGGCGACAAACAGGAAATCGTGGTTGAACCAATTATTTGGGAAAATATTAAATATACACTGAACGAAAAGAATAAGGAAATCGAAGAGAATATAATCGGTAAATTCACGCAATACCCCCTGAAATTAGCGTGGGCCATCACCATTCACAAGAGTCAGGGGCTGACTTTTGAAAAGGCTATTATTGATGCCAGAGCAGCTTTTGCCCATGGTCAGGTTTACGTGGCCTTAAGCCGTTGTAAAACTATAGATGGCATGGTGCTGAGTTCTCCCATCTCATCTGCTGGAATAAAAATGGACAAAGCAATAATGTGTTTTGACGAAAACGCTCATCAAAACCCGGCTTCCGAAACCCGGCTTCAAACAGCCAAAATCAGTTACCAGCAACAGTTGTTGCTTGATTGTTTTGATTTTTCCTTATTGCGCAACAATCTCAATTATCTTACCCGGCTTTTGACAGGTAACGCCAGAGTAGTTCAGGTTTCAGGCGTTGAAGATATCCGCCAACTGGAAAAAAAGGCTGCAAAAGATATTTTTGTTGTCAGTGAAAATTTTCAGCAACAATTACGCGCGATTTTTACAGATGCCGGCCTGCCCGAGTCAGATGCAATTATTTTGGAACGGATCAGCAAAGCCTCAGCATGGTTTCAGGAAAAGTTTATTGAAATTTTTGATGAGTCAGTGCCAAAATTGCACGTAGAAACAGACAATACCGAACTTCGCAAAAAAATTGGGAATGCCCTGAGTAATCTTAAAAAAGAAATTGCCATAAAGTTAGCTGGAGTACAATGCTGTGAAAAAGGATTTTCACCGTCAAATTTCCTGCATGCTGTTTCAGCCGCTGAAATTGACTTTACCCCTGAAAAAGAAAAAAAGCGCCGCTCCTCTGCCTACACCGAATCGGACGTTGCCCATCCGGAGCTGTTCCAGACCCTGAAGGACTGGCGTTCCCGCAAGGCCAGAGAGGAAGAGGTTGCCCATTTCCAGGTTTTACACCAACGGATATTGATCCAGATTGTGGTATGCCTGCCCGACAATATTGCTGATCTAAAGAAAATAAAGGGAGTCGGCAAGAAAACCATTAAGAAATACGGTGAAGAACTTGTGGAAATGGTTTCGGCCTATCGCAAAAAACACGGGATAGAAAAGGTTGTGCTGCCGAAGCCTAAAAAACTCCCAAAAAAAAGTACAGCGGAAGAAAAACAGGTTCAGCATTCCGACACGAAACAGACAAGTTTCGATATGTTCAATAACGGATTAACTATTGCTCAGATTGCACAAGAAAGAGGCCTGGTACAATCTACCATTGAAGGGCATCTGAGTTTTTTTGTGGAAAAAGGGAAGTTAGATATCAACAAATTGCTTTCACCTGAAAAACAACAGGCCATTGAAAAGGAACTTGATAGAGATCACAATAATTCCCTCAGTGAAGTAAAAAATGCCCTGGGAAATGACTACTCCTATGGAGAAATCAGAATGATGCTGGCCTGCCAGAAACATCTGGCATCTGAATAGGTGGTCATAAAAGGAAGATGATGTTTAACAATACAGCGGATTTATTGAAGCAAATCGCCATCGGCGAAGACTCTGTTCTTGAGTTTAAAACCATCGAGTTTAAAGGCGATCAGGTCGCAGGTCCACATCGCAACAGCATGGCCGATGAACTGGCAGCTATGGCGAACACGGCTACAGGCGTTATTTTGTTAGGCGTGGATGATAAATCAAAATCCATTATCGGCATTCCTATGGATAAGCTTGATGTTGTTGAAACCTGGCTGAGCGGAATTTGCAATGACCTGATAGAACCCCCCTTAGACTGCGTCATTCGCAAGACCCCGCTTATGGCCGACGACAATAGCGAAAAAGTCATTATTCGTGTTGATGTACCCAGAAGTCTGTTCGTGCATCAAAGCCCGGGCGGGTATTTTCGTCGGATCGGCAGTTCAAAACGACGAATGAAGCCGGATGTGCTGGCTCGCCTGTTTCAGCAACGCAGTCAAGCACGCTTGATACGCTTTGATGAACAGCCGCTCGCCAATGCCGATCCTGATATGCTCGTCCCCAGCTTATGGGAGCGGTTCAGAACCGTTATATCGCCGGTTAATGATCAGGAATTTCTGCAAAAAATCCAGCTCGTTGCAGTAGATGAGGACAGTGTGTTGCGACCGACCGTCAGCGGTGTGCTGATGGCTACGGAACACCCGGAAGAATTTATCAGAACTGCTTATGTTCAGGCGGTTTGTTATCGTGGCTTTGAACGAAACGCAGACTACCAACTCGATGCAAAGGATATCACGGGTCCGCTGGATGAGCAGGTAATGGAAGCGTGCAAATTCATCGAGCGCAATATGCGCGTTTATGCCGTTAAAGCGCCAAATCGTATTGAAACGCCGCAGTTTTCGATGAATGCGGTGTTCGAAGCCGTTGTCAATGCGGTTGTGCATCGCGATTACTCCGTTTATGGATCGAGAATCCGCCTGCATCTTTTTGCCGACAGGCTTGAAATCTTCTCACCGGGAACGATCCCCAATACCATGACCATTGATAGCCTTTCGGAACGTCAATCAGCGCGCAACGAGTTGTTAAGCAGCCTTCTGGCGCGTTGCCCGATGAATGTCAATGCCATCGGTAGCCAGCGCAGTTATATCATGGATAAGCGAGGTGAGGGTGTGCCGATCATCATTACCGAAAGCGAAAAACTGTCAGGCCGTAAGCCGGAATATCAGTTGATAGATGATGCAGAGTTGAAATTAACCATTTTTGCTGCAAAGCCCCACAATGAAGAAGAATTATACCTCGGAAGGTTGTAAATTGCGTTTTTTTCGGTGAGCAATGAGCATCAAGAGCAAGGCGCGAAGGTGCGGAATAGCAGGCTATTGCAAGCCTGAGCAACACAGCTATTGGTGTTCATGGCCAGCGAAAAAGCGCAATTTGTGGCCTTTCGAGGTATAGATTGATCGCGGTTGGCTTATGGCAATACAGCTCGAACCACGGGCAGCTTTGTCAGTAATATCTCAAGTGGACCAACGAGGGTGAGGGAACAAAATGATACAGAATTGCACAAAATTGACATAACATATCTGCAGGGTGCATTCCATGCACCACATATGGTGCATGGAATGCACCCTGCATAATTTATTGAAATTACAAAATGTTCCGAAGTTGGTAGCCAATCAGCTTTAACAGGAGTGAAAGTGTATTAATTATTGTTTTTACAACAAACAGTTGTATTTTATCTATCCTTTAACCCGGAAGATCCTGGGTTCATCAAGGGGACATTATTCTATTTTGGTTACGCTCAAATAAAAAAATATAATACTACGAATTTTTTTAACTCACAACAATTCTTTCTTTTGGTTCCGCCAGCACCTCGCCGATAATTGCCGCATCATCTACCCCTTTTTTCTTTAATTCATTTGCCAAATCGCTGGCGCTTTCCCTTTCCACACAGATCAGCAATCCACCGGATGTCTGGGGATCGTACATAATATCCAGAACAGCGTGTTTTACAGAAGGAGAAATATCGACCATGCACTCACGGAACTCCCTGTTTTTGTAGGCTCCGGCAGGCACAAGCCCCATTGCCGCATAATCAAAGGCTTCAGGAATTATCGGTATCTTTTCAGACCAGAGGCTGATTCCAAATCCGGAATCTATAACCATTTCAGCAACATGACCTATCAGGCCAAAACCGGTAATATCAGTGCACGCGTGAGCAGGAAACCCTTCCATTACTTGAGCTGCATCCCGGTTAAGTGCAGCCATGAGATGTGTAACAAATTTTATGGCTTCCCCTGAAGCAAG
This sequence comes from Thermodesulfobacteriota bacterium, assembly GCA_034721935.1. GTDB lineage: Bacteria > Desulfobacterota > Desulfobacteria > Desulfobacterales > ETH-SRB1 > Desulfaltia. The sequence continues at coordinate 73 of JAYENE010000571.1, read as the reverse complement.
CCCTCCTTTAATAGCTGTGTTAATAATACCTGTGCCAAGCGGCTTGGTCAGTATTAAACGATCTCCGACATTA
>JAYENE010000570.1:0-7235 GCA_034721935.1 Thermodesulfobacteriota bacterium | reverse complement strand
TCTTATTTGGTCGTCGTTATTTCTTAACGCTCACTAACATGCTCAAACAGTCAGCCGTTTTAAATTTAACTGCCCGCCACATCAGGTTGTTGGCAGGTTACTTTTTGAGTTTGTAAATTTCTGATTCTCTATTCGGGCGGGATAAACCCGCCCCTACGAAATTTGATGCACGTAACCCGCAGGGGCGGGTTTACCCCGCCCGATAAATGATAATGCTGTGGGATATCATTCCAATTTTAACAAACTGGTAATACTCCCGTTTTAATTGCCTTACCAAACAGATGTTATGTGGTTTTGACTAACTCTATTTATAAACAACTTCAAAGTATTGTCGGCACGGCTAATTGCAGCGTGGCAAAAGAGGACCTGGCCTGTTATGCGTATGATGCAACTGCCCGAACCTATATGCCGGATGCTGTTTTATTCCCCAAAAACAGCTCTGAAGTATCCGCTATATTAAGGCTCGCCAATAAACACGGTTTCTTTGTCATCCCACGCGGTTCCGGTTCCGGCATGACAGGCGGATCCCTTGCAGTCAACGGGGGTGTCATCATCGTGATGACCCGCTTCAACCATATTCTGAAAATCGACAAGGAAAACCTGATCGCCCATGTGGAACCGGGCGTTGTAACCGGCCATTTGCATAAGGCCGTTGAAAAAGAGTTTCTTTTTTATCCGCCGGATCCATCAAGCTCCGAATTTTCAACTATGGGTGGAAATATCGCGGAATGCGCCGGAGGCCCCAGCGCGGTTAAATACGGCGTAACCAGGGATTATGTGCTCGGCCTCGAGGTTGTCCTCCCGGGCGGAGAAATTATTAACACTGGTGTGCAAACCGCCAAGGGGGTAGTCGGATATGACCTGACCCGTTTGATAACGGGATCTGAAGGCACACTCGGAATAATTACCAGGATAATGGTTCGCCTTTTACCCCTTCCCAAAGAAACAAAAACAATAACCGCTGTTTTTGACAAGATAGAAACAGCAGCCGAAACAGTATCGGAAATCATAAGAAACCGCATAATCCCACGCACTATGGAATATATGGATAATGCTTCAATAAGGTGTGCGGAAAACTACCTTAAAATTGGTCTTCCGGTTAAAGCAGAAGCTTTGCTTTTAATAAAGGTGGACGGAAATGAGGATGAGACAAACAGGGCTGCAGATGAGTTAAAAACACTTTGCGTGAAGCGTGGCGCAACAAGGGTTGAAAAAGCCAGGACTAAAGAGGAGGCAGCAAACCTCTGGAAAGCGCGCAAGGCGATTTCTCCTGCTCTGTTTAGTTATGGACCGGATAAGATCAACGAGGATATTGTAGTTCCAAGAAGCAAAATACCTGATATGGTAAAGAAGATAAATATGTTAAGGGATAAAACAGGGCTCTGCATAGTCAGTTTCGGGCATGCAGGGGATGGAAATATCCATTTTAATATAATGCTGGATAAACAAAATAAGGATGAGATTGAAAAGGCGGAGACCGCGGTTGAGGCCCTTTTCGACTATACCCTTGAACTTGGAGGAACCATTTCCGGCGAACATGGAATAGGTATAACCAAGGCGCCTTACATTAAAAAAGAGATTGGAGATGTCGAACTCACCTTAATGAAAAAGATAAAAAATGTTTTTGATCCAAAAGGCATATTAAACCCGGGCAAAATCTTCCCATAAATACTTAGTGCCTGAACGAAAACCCCCTCTTTTTGTCATTTCGACCATAGGGAGAAATCTTTTTTCTCGTTCCCATGCTCCAGCGTGGAAACGCATACCATATGGGTTCCCACGCTGGAGCATGGGAACCAGGCAGTCCGCCAAAGGGCTCTGACAGAATCGAAATAACAGCTTTTGGTTAGTTTTCGTTCAGACACTACTTAGACTACAACCATAAATGAACATCGAACATATTAAAACCTAAATTGAGCGATTTTTTACTCGATCTGCACCGATCTCTTGCGCATCAAGGATTCGCGAAAATCCTCGACATATCCACGGGTATGCCTGTGGTTTTCGCAAACCCTTATGCATCAAGATCTCCGCACATATCTTCGCAATAAATCGCTCAACTTAGGTAAAAGATGAACGTCGAACATCCAACATCCAACATCGAATTTTGAATAAGGTATTTTGCCAATTTATAAACTGGCGGAGCGACCCGCCGTGCTCGCGCCCGTCGCGGCAGGAGCGATTTCATCATTCGATGTTCAACGTTCGATGTTCGATGTTCGATGTTCTTTTTTTCAGTCCATCCTGGGCAAAAACAACTTATCGCTTATTTTTACTGCACCTTAACAAACATACCATCTGAAGATGTAAGATCTTCCAGTATCGCCATGCGGATATTATTTTCGCTCTCAATGGCGCAACGCAAGTTTACTGAACAATACTTTTTGCAAATCGGATCCTCGATATTGAAATTCCCAAAACATCCTAAATGAGAATCATAAGAAATCTTTTCTTTTTTCATATATTCATCCTGTAACAATGTCATTAAAAACCGACCCCTGTGTTTAAAGTTCAGAGCTACCAACATAAAGCGGGACACTTTTCGCCATTTTGCCCACTATAGCAATTTCACAATCAAGATGTAGGGGTGGGTTTCAAACCCGCCCCTACTCTGATTGAATTTGCATGCTGTCCCACCTTACGTTGGTAGCCAAGTTCAGTAAGCATTCAAAAGTTCAAAGGTTGCAAACCCCGAACCGTGAACCCTCGCGCAGCGCAGGCGCTTGCGCCGCGTGGAACCTGAAACCGATCATTTTAGATATAACCTAAGATGAGCGATTAGCTCTTAGTAATTAGCAATTAGCTCTTATTATTTCAGGTATTTACCAGCGATTCGATTTTCACCCACGCGCAGCGCAGGCGCTTGCGCCGCGTGTTGGGTGAAATGTTGACCTTTAGCAATATATTGAAGTTATTGTGCTAACTGCTAAAAGCTCAATTAAGGTATAATATATATTTATATTGGTAAGTCAACCTCAACCACCGACTAAAGCATGCATCTTTTCAGATTGTTGGGGACGTTATGTTGCGAGTCTTATTATGTTGTGGATTTTAGGTTTACATATCCTTTTAATTCTTTTAATTCCTTCTGGCGCGGTGTATTCTTAAATTAATTGGAGCGTTACAGATATCTCAAAGTCTTGCTCATCAACCTCCAGAGCCTTTACATAAGAGGATTTTATGAAAAAGACATGGTGTCCCTCACATTCAATAGTACGCAAATTTCGATGGTTTACTATCGGTGGATACGTTTAACACCGATTTTCACAGATGGTTAAACCTAAATTGAGCGATTTTTTACTCGATCTGCACCGATCTCCACAATGACAAGGAAGCGCTTATAGCGGTTGGCACAGGAATCTATATGTTAGCATGAAATACCGGCGGAACGTATGAAAAAGCCTGAATAATATTTTGGTCATATGACTAAAAAAACTCCTTGACATTTACTAATGATGTAATTATATTTTGGTCAAATGCTCATAATTAGAAAATAAAGGAAAAGAAACGGCAGATAGTTTAAATAATCAAGGAGGTGAATAATATGCCAAGAGGAGATGGAACAGGCCCACAGGGTCAAGGTCCAAGGACCGGCAGAGGCCAGGGCCAGGGCGCAGGAAGAGGCCAGGGCGCAGGAAGAGGCCAGGGCCAGGGTTCAGGCAGAGGTCAGGGCCAGGGTTCAGGCAGAGGCCAGGGTTCAGGCAAAGGCGCTGGAAAAGGCGGCCAAGGCCGTCGATAAGTTATACCTCGAAAGGCCACACCCTTTCGAGGTATATATCACAAAGGTTTCTTTTTATATTAGAGATAAGGAGGTAAATATTATGCCGGGTTTTGATAGAACAGGCCCCCAGGGTCAAGGACCCATGACAGGAGGCGCAAGAGGTCTATGTAATCCCAGAGCAACAGGCTATGGTCCTCAATTTGTCGGAGGATTTGGTTATGGCCGGGGATTTGGCATGGGACGAGGCTATAGAAGAGGTTTTGGCCGTGGAATGGGTATGGGTTATGGGCGGAGTTTTGGATTGTATCCTGCTGAATATGGCCCAGGATATCCATTAGAATCAGCAGATGAGATAGCCGGACTAAAAGCTGAAGCAGATTACATGAAGAGTTCTTTGGATGCTATTAATAAGCGTATTGGAGAACTGGAAAAGAAAAATTTGTAAGGCTTAAGGGAAGCTGGTCATTTTTGAATGCACTCGCTGTTGCGGTTCAAAATTAGGAAGAAATAAAAGAAATCAAGAGATTTTAGCAGAAAATACTTATTCACAATTATAAGGCAGACATCACTGGATCTGCCTAAAATACTTTAAAAAAAGCCCTTTTTAAAAAGGGCTTTTTTTTGAAACATTACAGATCGATATTGTGAAAGATATAGTAAAACAAATATGTTCATATTAAGGGTTCGGCAAAGAATAAGTTCCCAATTTCAGGTGTTGAGGCGCTCGGCTGGCAAGGCGCGAAAGCACAGGAATATCAGGCATATTCCGAGCTTTCGCAACGCAGATAGACGGGATGCATCGGCACTTAAAATGTGAAGTTATTTTTGAGCGAACCCTAAGCTCACTAACCACTCACATAATCAGCATTGAAAATCTATCCATAATCAATAATCACAGGATCTCTCATGATAAGCTCAATGGATTTTTCCGATGTTGCGGCGGCCTTTGGAAAAACTTTTCCAAGGGCTCTGATGTGTCTTAAGTGGTCTGCGGTGCGAAGAATCAGCATAACAAGGTTACCTTCTTCGATTTTAGAAACAGGAACCACCTTTTCCCAGGGTTTACCAATCGCCCAGGCATAGATCGTTAAAGCCGGTCTTAAAAACAGAGGCCGCGCTTCAAATCCTTTCTCCGCCATGTGCCTTGCAAATGGCCTGAGATTTTTTTCAACATTGGAAAAAGCAGTTAAAAGTTTTTTCGGGATTAACTTATTGTTAATTTTCTCATCTGATTCCTGTTCAAAAACAAATGATGCCATTATGGCAGCAAGAAGCGCAGGGTCGGATTCGGGAAAGACGCCGAGCCTGAAACACTCGGCTATCAGAAGAGGCTGATCGACCCTTAGACGGGATGCCCATATACCGTTATCTGTCAACTCACCGTTTTTTGCAGCATATCCTGTTTTTATCAGGAAATTAAAATGCCGCATGAAATCCTTCCATAGCAACTTATCATCATTTTTATAAATCCGGTCTGATCCTTTTTTTCTTTTTGCAATCAAATATGATGCAAAAGACTTTTTCAATAGATCCTCTATCTTATCAGGGGCATAGGCTGCAAGCAGATTAAGAGCCATGGAAAAGTTAATCCTTATCTGGCTTGTTACATCAGATGGCGCCGAGTTTATAAGCTTTGTGATTAACCTTATATCCATGAACCTCCCGGGAATTGCCACCGCGAATCCAATGTTATCCATTCCTCTTCTGCCGGCTCTTCCTGTCATTTGATGAAATTCAGTGGAGCTTAAAGACAGAAATTCTTTTCCATTAAATCTATCGGAATTGAGCAAAACAATTGTTCTGGCTGGAAAGTTCACCCCTGCTGCCACAGTAGAGGTCGCAAAGATCGCATCAAGGAGTCCTTCAGTCATAAGTGTTTCCAGCAGCAGTTTCCATGCAGGCAGTTGTCCGCTGTGATGAGAGCCGATTGCAAAATGTTTAATAAACCGGAGCTGGCGATGTGTTTTAATATATGCGTTTTTTGCTGTCAGCTCTTCAATTCTTCGGCTGAGCCTTACTTTTCTGTCCTCCCTGTTTTGATCAATTAGAAGATTTTCTGCGCAAAATTCAAGAGCATTATCACAATCTGCGCGTGATTTTAGGAAAAAAATAGCAGGAAGAAGATTATATTTATCTAAAACAGACATGATCTGCCCAAAGGGGGGCAATTTACGCGAAGGAGCTATTAGCAGCGGTTTTTTCTGGTTTAGATAATCAGAGACTTTTTTGTAGATATTTCCATTTTTCTTTTTAGCGCCTTGAGCTGTAAGGGGAAGAAGTTTTCCTGATGGATGTAAAAAAATGGGGGAAAGGGGCACAGGTCTTTTTTTTTCTTCAATTACAATGCATTTTTTTGAGCGAATTGATGAGAGCCATCCGGCTATTTGATGCGCATTTCCGATTGTGGCGGAAAGCAAAAGCAAAGGTATTCTGGGAGGAAGGTATATCATTATCTCTTCCCATACAACTCCCCTTTCTTCATCGCCTAAGAAATGGGCTTCATCCAGAATTATTAGATCTGCTGATAAGCTTTCACCAGAATGCATGGCATCGTATAGCTGGTTGCGCAATATTTCTGTAGTTCCGACAAGGATCGGCGCATCAGGATTTTCTTTTCTGTCACCTGTTAATATCCCGACATTATCAGCCCCGAAGATCGCTGAAAACTCATAATATTTTGAATTGGATAACGCTTTTAAAGGGGATGCATACCAGGACTTTCCGCCATTTGCATGTATTTTGGCTATTGCTTTTTCAGCTATCCAGGTTTTACCAGCGCCTGTTGGAGCAGTAACAAGGCAGTCAGTTTTTTTAATTGCAGAAAGCGCTTTCACCTGAAAAGGGTCTGGCTTAAAGGCCGATTTTTTCGGCACACCTATAGATGAGAAAACCTTTTTCAGTCTAATGTCTGCTTGTGGCTTTAACTTCAGTGTCCGCAAAGCGCTACCCGGTTTTTTCTTTTTGCCCCTTTTTCCTGGCCGATATTTATTTTCTCTATACATTGTTTTTCGTAACATTATTCTTAAGTTCCAGAAATTTACAAACTCATTTAGCTCATCGTGGATTTGTATGAAATTCGCAATTTTTACACCCCCCTTTGCCCGCCATCGCTCTCGCCCAAAGGAGGCGGTCAGCCACCGCTCAAGGCGTTCGCTCAGGCGAGGCGGGCGGGGGATGTTAATAGTAGCTAAAAAATGACAAATTCTGCTAAAATTAAATTTTTCACACTAATCTACAAAGAACCACTCACTTTCTTGAGTTTATAAATTTCTGTAAGTTCAGACCTCGTCAAGTGATCGAGTAGTTGACTAGTCAGCAATTATTCTCCAGCACGACGACTTGACGATTCTTAAGTTATTAATATTGGATTCATTTTGTAAAACATATTATCAGAAATTTACAAACTCAAAAAGTAACCTGCCAACAACCTGATGTGGCGGGCAGTTCAATTTAAAACGGCTGACTGTTTGAGCATGTTAGTGAGCGTTAAGAAATAACGACGATCAAATAAAAT
>JAYENE010000569.1:0-1578 GCA_034721935.1 Thermodesulfobacteriota bacterium | reverse complement strand
GCCAGGGATTAGGGATTAAGGATAGGGATGGTGAGGGGTTAGAGGCTTTGTTATGACGACTAAGTATCAGCAATTCGGCGAAAAAGGTGAATCTATTGCCGTTAATTGCCTTAAAAAACAGGGATACAGGATAATTGAGCTAAATTACCGCACTAAACTTGGCGAAATCGATATAATCGCAAAACAGGGAGAAACCCTTGTCTTTATAGAGGTAAAAGCCAGAAAATCCAGCCGGTTCGGTCGCCCTGAATTGGCGGTAACCCCAAAAAAACAAAAGAAAATTTCGATGGTAGCTTTATATTATCTCAAATCCACAAAACAAAGCAATGCAAAGGCCAGGTTTGACGTTGTGGCTATCAGTTCAGCAAAAGAGAGGCCAAGCATTAAGATAATTAAAAATGCCTTTGAACTCGCCTACAAATAATCCTGAAGAGACCGGCAAGAAAGGGGATCTTTATGTTATTGCCACTCCAATCGGGAACAGGGAGGATATTACTTTAAGAGCCCTCAATGTCCTGGGAGGAGTTGATCTTGTTGCCGCAGAGGACACAAGGCATACATTAAGACTTCTATCTCATCATAATATTAAACGCCGTCTTATTTCTTATCATGAACATAATGAAAAAGAGCGCACGAAAAGTTTGCTTGATAAACTTAACTCCGGGTTATCTGTCGCGCTTGTGTCGAATGCCGGAACACCAACTGTGTCTGATCCCGGCTATCAATTGATAAAGACGGCTATACAAAGGAATATAAGAGTTGTTCCGATACCCGGCGTATCTGCAGCCGTTACCGCGCTCAGTGTTTCGGGCATGCCGACCGATTCATTTGTTTTTGTCGGTTTTTTGGCAAGAAAAAAGGGAAAGCGGATTGAGCAGTTCAGGAAACTGGCCTTTGAGCAAAGAACAATAATATTTTATGAATCTCCAAGGCGCATACAGACACTTTTAGAGGAAATAATATTGAATATAGGCGACAGAAACGGTGTGTTGTGCCGTGAGATGACCAAGCTTCACGAGGAGTTTATCAGAGGTAATTTATCCAACATTCTCAGGTCGTTGAAAAAACGCCCGTCAATAAAGGGAGAGTGCACACTTCTTGTGGCTGGAGATAAGGAAAATGAAGATGTTTCCATGGAAAAGATAAGAAAGGAAATAAAAAAGAGGCTGGTTTCAGCAAAAGGCAGCCTGTCTGACATTGCAAAAGGGGTAGCAAAAAAATATAATCTTCCCAAAAACAGAGTGTATGATGAAGCTTTGAAGATTAAGCAAAGCGAACCAAGTTCGGAGAGGTCAGAGGCCTCAGTTGATTGCAAATTATAAATAACAAATCACAAATATCAAACAAATCACAATGACCAAAACCCGCCTGCCATGCGTTGTAATTACATTAACAGTAAAAGCACGTTGGTAGGCGCCAGCTTATGATACTTTGGTGAATCCATACAAAGGCATTGCGGGCAGGTTCAAAATTCCAAACCCGTATATGAGGGAGCCTTTGGCTACCTTTAGCCAATGGCCGATACCCAATAGCTAAATGTAAAGCAAAGCTTTTTTGGTCATTGAATATTGAAATTTG
>JAYENE010000568.1:0-7301 GCA_034721935.1 Thermodesulfobacteriota bacterium | reverse complement strand
CAGCCGTCCCACTTGATAAATATGCTCTTGATTTTTTATTTCCCTTGGCGAGATCCCTGCTAATGGGGCGGCGTCTATGAAAAATCCTTCAACTACCTCAGGAACAAGCCGTCGTTCTTTGGCCTCTTCTGATTTGCCAACAATGACCGACAGGTTTAACTCGCGTTTAGCAAGCCCTTCCAGAGCGGATTCAGTAATCCGTTTTAGTCGCCTGGTATCTACCTGCTCAACGATTCTGTCCTTGATTACGTCTTCAGTAAGGTTGCGTGCATACATATCGCGCAGCATACGTTCCAGTTGATTTGCAGGGAAAATATCACCCAGCACGTTGAAGACCTTTCCTGTTCGATTTGGGTCAAGATCTTCCTCGATACGACTGATTCGGTCAAAAAGTTTCTCTAATACCCGCCCTTCACGGGTATTGGTGGAAACAAAGTTTGTGATCAGACAATCCTTTTCCTGCCCGTATCTGTGAATACGGCCCATACGCTGCTCAAGTCTGTTCGGGTTCCACGGAATGTCGTAATTGATCATGTACCAGCAGAATTGCAGGTTGATTCCTTCTCCGGCGGCCTCAGTAGCAACCAGCACCTGGCAGTCTTCTTTAAATTCACGTTCGGCAAAAATTCGCGTTCCCGGAGTATCCCGATCTCCGATCTTCATACTACCGTGAATTTGTGTGACATTAAGCCCCCATTCCCGCAGTTTACCCAAAGGTCGTCCATCACGGCCATCGCCTGCAAGATAATCAAGGGTGTCTTTATGTTCAGTAAACAACAGGAGTTTCATCTTTGAGTCTTCAAAAATGCCGTTTTCAGTAATAACTTCCTTTAGTTTGGTCAGCTTTGTTTCGACCCCCCTGGCCTCCAGAGGCATTGCAATTTCAACAAGTTTCCCCAGTTCGAGTATTTCTTCCCTCAGGGCATCCGGGTCGATGGAAGCCACTACATTTTCAAGGTCTGCAAGAATTTCCTCCTTCATTTCGTCCGGCAGATCGTCAAAATCATCCGGTACTTTTTTCATGATCTGCTCTTCTCGATACGCCTCAGGATTTTCGAGAACCTTCTCTCGCCTGGCCTTCATGCGCTCAAGCGTGCGTCTTACTGCATAAATACTGGAGGCAAACCGACGTTGCAGCATGGCCATGGTGAATCCCAAAGCACGGCCCCGTGCTGTATCATCCTGTGCCGCTTTTATTGACTGATCTTCAACATACTGAGTCAAGCTGTCATAAAAATCGAGTTCTTCGTCATCAATCTGAAAATTTACTGTATGCACATTTCGTCGCGTAAAAAGGCTCTTTGCTTCTCCTGTGTCCGGATCAGGAAACGTCACAAGCGCTTCTTTCACACGGCGAAGGTAAAAGGGGGCCTCCCGCACTTCCATCGCCTTTTCCAGACTCTTCACGTCTCCATAAACATCTCTGTCCAGGAGTTTCAGAAACAGACTAAAATTTTTTGGATCACCTTTGTGCGGTGTGGCCGTCATTAATAGATAATGGTCTGTCATATCAGATAACGACTCGCCTAATTTATATGCCAGTGTCTTTTTTTCCTCGCTGTACGCACTCATCTTATGCGCTTCATCGACAATAATCAGGTCCCAATTGCTCCGCATCAGACTTTCCCTGGCGTCTTCGATTCTGGAAATCCATGATATCGAAGTAATAACCTGATTGATATCCTGCCATGGATTAGCACCATAAGTAGCTCTGAGCACATCACTTCGGATAAGCTGGAAATTTTCTCTGAACTTGTCCTTAAGTTCCCGCTGCCACTGAAAAGAGAGATTTGCAGGGGTTACAATCAAGATGCGCTGAATCAGCCCGCGTACTTTTAATTCCTTTATAAGCAGTCCGGCCATAATAGTTTTACCGGCTCCTGGGTCATCGGCGAGCAGGAATCGTATGCGAGGGAGTTTCAAGAAATAGTCATAAACAGCTTCCAATTGGTGAGGCAGTGGATCAACTCTTGCTATAGAAAGACTAAAATAGGGATCATATTCATAAGCCAGACCAAGTCGCATTGCCTCAATCCCAAGACGGAACTTTGATGGATCACCATCGAATGGTTCTTTTTCAGAAGATACTTCCAGTTCTGCAATTTGAGATTCATTAAGAACCGGCTGATGAACTTTTCCCGTTTCCATCCCTTCGCCGACCAGCTTGATAGAATTACCCATTGGAATGGTGGTGATGACCCTTACACGCTCTGGGAGAATTGGGCCTTGAAGGATTAGGTTTGGTTTAATATCAGAGAGTTGCATGTAGCACCTGTTTTTAATTCTTTAATCAGCATAATAGGATGCCGGAAGCTTTCAGTCCGTGGGGGATTCTGGGTCTTTTTTTGCGTGTCATTTATTTTTCCATTTTAAACAGCTATACAACGTGATTTATATCATATCAATTGAGTGTAACCTTTTTTTGATAATGCATTATCTGCCCCCCTCTTGACCGCTCCACATACTCATACTGAGACCCTTACCCCCAATCTTTAACAAGGTCATGCTCAATTTTCAGGTGGACAAGAACTCTGGCAATTACGGCATCGGGAAATTTCGGGAACGCCTTAGACTAATTGGACTTATGTTTGTCATGCAGGAGAATTCAGCATTTATCTAATTTGTCGAGGATGTCTCCCAATTCCGCTCCAGATCAACTCCGTCTTAATCTGAAAAAAAAGGATGGGGGTTGTTCAATCCCCAGCGTATGTTGTCAGCCATACACTGCTCCCAGGTTACCTTTAATAATCAAAAGCGCCCACTAATATTTCCTGAAATTTCTATAAAACATTTTCTCATTTTCATAAAGCCGCCTTTTATTTGATTTTGCACTACATAGCACATAAGTCCAAGGCATGCGGATAAAAAAAGTTTGGGATGCTGATTTGATGGGGTTGAGCGCCAGCGCCAGCCCCCCCCCAGCCAGCGTCCAGCACGTAGTTAGCGAATTATTCTTCCAAAATTTCACGAACTTTATAAACTGCTAATAGTTGACAAAGGCAGACTATAGCCGCAATCACAATGCACGTAAGTAATAAAAGACCAAGCAAGAAAGCTGATATTTTCTTACTAAATACCCATATGCTTATTGATATTACACCACAGATTAAGCAGGTAAATATAGATAGTAGAGCCCGAAATTTGAGCTTCCAGTAATCGCTCCATTCATACAATATTTTGTTAGATCCGTCTGCTTTTGGCTTAAGAATCTTATTTGACATTTGCACTGCAGCGACAAAGAAAGCTAAGGGGATAGTGGGGAGGTATTTCAATATATCTGAATTATTTCTAATCTGGTGACCCAAGCTTTCAAACCATGAAGGCCAATAATAAGATAGCAACACAATGATCAAAAGCGCTATCATTTCATATGAAACTAAAATGATACGTAATATTTCAAGAATCCTTCTCACATTCCCACCAATTGTTAATTAATCTTCCATGTGTCTTTCTTCTTTGACGTTTTCAAAAATTTTAATGGCTATTTTGTATAGGTCATATGGCTCAGGTTCACGATCAAATATGAAATTTCGTATAGTTTCTGATGTTTTTATTATTACCATTTCTCCATCTCGTTTTCCTCTTACAATTCCGTGCCCATAACCATCCGCAGCCATTAAAATTGCAGCATCTCCAATTGGTATTTCCTTTTTTATTGGCAATTCTTTGCCTTCATAATCAGCTATTTCTTGGATATGTTTAGGCAAGTCAGTATTGAGTGGTGTTTCATTAGAGCTTTCCTCTTGAATTCTCATTTTTTCAGATCTTCTGAAATCTATGTATTCTTTTAGAGATTTCCATAGATGCCCGAACATAGGATTGGGGGGATAAACCCTCGCTGATATCCCATAGATACCCTCAAGTTTCATCAATTTAATCGCAAAAGTTTTTAAATCTGAAATAGGTTCAATATGGCAATCGACAAAAAAGTCATGGTAAGTTTTTTGAATTATAGAACAAAACCTGCTTCTAAAAGTTTTAACTTCTATTTGATTGTATACATGAAGAAAGGCAATTCCTGAATGGCTTGGGATATATACAAATGGACTTGATGATAAAATAAGATTTGGCTCAAGTAATTTTTTTGCGGTTTTCTTTTCAGTGTCAACAACGGTTACTTCTGCATCTGGGGAATATTTACTGAGGCGACCAAAAACAAAATGATTACCTCCTTTATTATATTCTATGGTGTCAATGAACGACCAAGCATTACCACGTGTGACTATTGGAATAGGGTTTTTAATTGCATTTATGATTTTACCTTTATCAAGGACTCCTAATATTGTAATTCGTCCAAGGTAATAAGTCCCCCTGCTTGCCATATTTCAGACTCCTATTAGATAATTGGTCATTGATATTTCTTCATCGACAACTTGGCGCTAATGGCTGGCAAAAGAGCGCAGCGGATTTGACAGTCCTTGTTCAGCGCCTTATTCGGCAGTTAAAGGGTTTTAAATTTCTGTTCAATCAAAATTAAAATCAAACAGAACCTTGTATTCTTTGGCATAGTTCAATTATCAGGTTATAATCCAATATTTGGATGAAGCTCTGTTGCGGTATTACGTCAAAAGCAATATCACGGCATGTAGTGAGAAGATCGTAAGGTTCTTCTTCAATATTTGCTACCACGTGAACAAATAACAAAACTGCCAATATATTCGCGTTAAGGAGGTTGTGCCATAAGTCTCTATACTTGGCCAAAAAGGAATTCGAAATAACGGTCAGCTTTAGACGGATTTCATCTGGAGATTTGATTTTCAAAATCATTTCTTCTTTACCAGTCAATTTATCTATCGAGAGGCAAATGATCCCCTTAAGATTTGGTCTTGATCTCATTCTCTTGTAAAACTGAGTAGCGGCTTCAGAAACATTGTCTCTCACCTTCTTTTCACTATGGAGCCTTTTGCACTGAACGTTGAATTTCGTTTTCTTAAAGACGAAGTCAACATCATCAAATCCAGTAATTTTAGCACCACCCTTCTTGAATTTAGACGCGGCCTCTAATTCAAAAAGCGTATTTCTGGGTTCAATATTACCCGCATGAACATCCTCGTCCCACGAATGGTAGGGGCCTTCAAGCATCTTTTTTAGTTTTGCTCTGGGATGTACATGACTTTTTTGTATCTTGAAAGCCTCATGGATCTCAATAAAAGAGGACGCTTCGGTTAATGCACGCCAGAGTTTTAGATTACCGCATTTTCCAATTAACTCCTCAACAAGGTTGTTATTGTGATACTCAACAATCTCTTTGTTCAGCCGTAAGATCTCATCAAATCGTGTATTCTCAGTTTCAACTCTTATATTACTCAGCCACTGTCCCGCTTTTTCCAATTTTTGGAACTGATCCTCAAAGGTGATTCTGTTAAACCTGAAGGTCATAATGGACTTTTATCCTTCTGATCCCCAATATTTAGTATGCTGAATTCTCGTATACTCGATATGCAAAATTCTATTGTTGGCAATATCTGAGACGTCCTGAAATATAATTGCATCATGGTAAATTTATCAGCTCTTCTCTAAGTGCACCGAACATAGTGTCGGTTTCAAGAAAACCCTTCAAAAGCCATTCCAGCCATTCATCAAAAAGTAAAAGGGCATCGTTGCTAAGACAATAGTCTAAAAGCTCCATCGAGTCTTGACTACGGCCGACTGGCTGCAGATGATCCAATCTCATGACAGATTCTTCAGTGCTTCCCTTGACTGGTAAGAGATCCCACATATACTGCGGATATTCACATCGTCGAATTCTTTTTACAAATTCCAGCTTAAAACCAGACCTTTTTCCACCTTCATCAGCGCCGTAATACGGAGCAACTATTATGGTACGCGATGTCTGCCATTTAGCTTTTCCTGCTGTCAAAATCTTGCTGATCTTAGCTCCACCACTGCAAACAATAAGACCGGGGCGTTTTTTGGCTCTATATACAGCCCTTACTTCTTTCTTGTATTGAGGCAATGCCGCAACAGGGAGTTTTGGGTATCGTATCACGCTTCGTATATCAATGGGGGCAATTTTTACAAGGGCAGTATTATGTTCTGTGGGTTCATCCCTGCCGACAGGAATAAGCGTGAAAGGATTTTGATCAACGTGAGGGGCAAAAAATTTAACCAACCGGCCTCGTTTATAATCCCGGTTATTATCCTTTTCCCACCATGGAGTTGGAGATAGTATACCTTGAATTGAATCATCCGGGTACATCTGGATCAAACCTTGCTTTTGATTTCCAAACACTATCAGCTATAATAAGAGTTCCTTCTAAAGGTTCTATTGGCTCTCCGGCAAGTGAATCAAGATATTTCACACCTTCAAAAAAAACATCATCATATCTTGGAGGTGTTGGGATAAATTTTACTTGTTTCTTTTTCTTATTCAATCTCTCTTTTAAACGTATTTTTATAGCGGAAAGCTTTTCTTTTCTCTTTTTCAACTGGCGAGTGCTTAAAGGAATAGAAATTGTGTCCTCTTCTTGCGCTTGTTCAGATTCTTGAACATTGGATTTATGAGGTGTAAAGTCTAATGTCTCTCTTGGTGCAGCTTGAAGCATTGGCGCTGTTTTATATACAAAATTTAGAAGTCCTTCGGTATCTGATCCAAATTTATGTACCGCATTCTGGATGGCGCCGGAAAGTATGATACTTAATTTGCTGTTCAGTTCGTCGTGAAGTTCATCATTTTGAATCGACCATCGAACACAGTCTTTTTCATACTTTGTGCTTGGATATACCTTCTTTTCCGCCCCTATTGCGAGTAGAGCGGGTTCAACTCTCTGGTATAATTCCTTTGCCCAAGGACCGAAATGGTAAAATTCCCAATTGAGCCCTGTATATGTTTCTCCATTATGATGCTCTGAATATGCCAAATCGGCGAGGTATAGATATTTAATCAGATGAATCATACCAAGTTCGCGACTACCCCAATCTTCTTGCCCTGCCATTAAAAGTGTATATTGAAGCAGCAAATCAATTTTATGTGTATTGGACTTTTTCATAATATGAAAAATATCATAATGCTAAGAGGATGTATAAATAAAAATTCCATCTTATTCAACATAGTGTATCGGTATCTGTAACAATCAAATTAAGTTTTTTCAACCTTTTCTGGAAAATTGAAAAAAATGGGAACATATAACCCTCCCACCTTCTTCTTGTTAATCCTCTCAATAAACAAAGAAGAAAGACACTCCCTCGGATTTTGGTTTTCTGATCGAATATCCGGTTCTAAATTCTTTCTTCCGGTATCGTATATTTCCGATCAAAATGACCAGTCTTATTCATCCCATGAAAAATATTCTGCGCAGGTG
>JAYENE010000567.1:0-7323 GCA_034721935.1 Thermodesulfobacteriota bacterium | reverse complement strand
ATTGAACGATTCGTTTTTAAGGCTATCAACATAAAGCGGGACGCTTTATCAATTAGTAGGGGGCGGGTTTCAAACCCGCCCCTACGATGGATTTGGTTTTACTGATGGGTTTCAAACCCGCCCCTACTAATTGAATTTACAGGCTGTCCCGCCTTACGTTGGTAGCCGTTTTTAACAGGGAGGATTGAATGGCTTTTCAGAAGCTTCATGATATTCCAGTATGGCAAAAACTTTTGCGTCATGCAAAAATAATGGATAGCCCTGAAAAACATTTGAGAAATCTTGTAAAAGATAAAAACAGACTTGAAAAATTTTCTTTACATGGCGCGGACATCTTTTACGATTTTTCACGACAGAGAGTTGATGAGAAGTGTATGGACCTTTTGTTTGAGCTTGCTGAGACAAAGAAGTTAAAGTATCGCTTTAACTGCATGGCAAGCGGAGAAAAGGTAAATATTACAGAAAACAGGGCGGCCCTTCATACAGCAGCAAGGAGCTTTTCAGGCGATCCAATTTTTGTGGATAATATAGATGTAATGCCTGAAATAAGAAAGGTAAGAAATGACATAAAAGAATTTGCCTCAAAGGTGCATGAGAAAAAAATAACAGGATCAACAGGCAAACCTTTTAAACATATAGTTGTCATTGGAATCGGCGGATCGTACCTTGGCAGCGAATTTGTTTCAAATGCTTTATATTCTTATGCTGATAAAGGGATTGAGATTCATTATCTTTCAAATGTTGATATCCACAATTTCGGAAGGGTGGCCTCATGCATTGATCCTGAAACCACAATATGGGTTGTTATTTCAAAAAGCTATACAACCGCTGAAACTATGGCAAATGCTAATCTTGCGGTAAGCTTCATGAAGGACAAAGGCCTTGATCCTGCAAAACATTTTATAACAGTAACAAGCAAAGGCAGTCCCGGAGACAAGAGCAGCAGTTCGATTTTAGGATCTTTTTACATGTTCGATTTCATAGGGGGAAGATACAGCGTTACCTCTGCGGTCGGGGGTGTTCCCCTGAGTCTGCTTTTGGGATACGACAGGTTTGAAAGGTTTTTAAAAGGCGCGGAGGAGATGGATAATCACGTGAAATCCGCGCCTTTGAATGAGAATGTCCCCCTTGTTGCAGCCATGATAGGTATATGGAACAACAACTTCATGGGATACCAGCGCCAGGCTATTATCCCATACGCATCCCCATTGCATAAGCTGGCTCCTCATATTCAGCAGCTTTATATGGAAAGCAACGGAAAGTCTGTGACCGAAAACGGAGATACTCTTGATGAACCCACAGGGGTTATCCTCTTTGGAGAGCCCGGCACAAATGCGCAGCATTCATTTTTTCAACTTGCGCACCAGGGGCGTCCATTTCCCATTGATTTTATAGGAGTGATAAATCCTCAACATAAGCAGTATCATTGCAAATCAAAAGGGGTTACAAATCATCAGGAACTCTGGGCGAATTTCATTGCTCAGCCAATGGCGCTTGCGGTCGGCAAGAAAGATAAAGACAGGGCAAAATATTTTTCAGGCAACAGACCCTCTTCAACAATTCTCTTAAACGATCTGTCGCCGGAAAACATTGGCCGTGTTTTAGCCTTTTACGAGGCTAAAACAATTTTTGAGGCATTTGTCTGGGGCATTAATCCGTTTGATCAGTTTGGAGTTGAGTTGGGCAAAACTACAGCATCCGGCATCAGAAATGAAATTGCAAAGAAAAATGAAAAAAGCGATTACAGTTTTGAAGGCATGGAGCCTATTGGAAAATTTTATCTTGACACCCTGTTTTCCGGAAGGATTAAGAAGGATTAGAGGATTAAGGATTAGAGGATTAATTCTTTCCCTTTACCCATATAAAAGGATTAATCCTTACCCCTTAATCCTTACCCCTATAAAAGGAGTCAAGCGATTCCAACAATCAACAATCATAAATCATCAATCCGTGAGTAAGCAGCGTAGTATATCCTTATGAATTTTTTATGACTTTTAAATGCGATTTCCGGCAAATCATCAGGATGGAAATATGCTGCTTCAGATGCATCATCTCCGGCTTTAAGGATGCCGGAATAGACTTTTACAAGATAGCCGACCATAAACACGGTGTCATATTGCGGGCTGTTGTTTGAGGTGATGCCGAGAAGCATCTCTATCTGACCGGAAAGGCTGGTTTCCTCTTTGAGTTCTCTTAAAGCAGAAAGTTCAGGGGTTTCTCCAAGCTCCATGAATCCGCCAGGAAGACACCAAAACCCTTTTTTAGGCTCCGCGCTCCGTTTAACGAGAAGCACCCTTTCATTTTTATCAATTACAACAAGGCATGAGGCAGGTATAGGGTTTTCATACAGTGGCTGATTGCACTTCTCGCAGAAAAGCCGAATATTACCATTAATCATCTTTTCAACAAGCCGATTTCCGCAAAAATGACAAAATATTTTTTTTTGCATAGTTAGTGTCTGTGTGACCTTTGCACAACCCCTCTAATCGTCATTCCGGGCTTGACCCGGAATCCAGGAACTGCTTGATAATACTGGATTCCGTGTCGTGCTTCGCGTGTACGGAATGACAAAAAGGCAAGTTTTATAAGGTTCTGCAAAGGTCTCTTTGTGTGAAAAGTAATTTTTTCCAATACTGGCAATAGGTTGATTAAAGCTTTTGTAACTTCTCAACAAGTTCTGGCAATAGCATCTACCGAAGTTTTGTCAATTAGTTGGTCGTGTGATGAAAAATCTCTCGTAGGGGCGGCTTTACGCCGCCTGCCGAGTCGATTCTGGCGGGATAAACCCGCCCCTACAGCCGTAATTCCGAATATCGCCAGAGGTTATTGAGAAGTTACAAGCTTTTAGCCATTAGCTGTTATACTTGACACGGTTGTAACTTGCATTTCCGTCATTCCGAACGAATGTGAGGAATCTTAAGATTTCTCCCTCACGCGGCGCAAGCGCCTGCGCTGCACGTCAGTCGAAATGACAAATAAGTTCAATTTGAGGCAGCGCATAGTATATCTAAAAGCTAACTGCTAATGGCTAACTCCCTTTTGTCCCTGGTTCAAATCATAGCAGCGCGTTTGATTATCTTTTCGCGGGTCCATTCATCAGGGTTTTCAAGCCTGTCTGCTTTAAATCCAAGATCATATGAACCTGTTGTCAGTATTGCCTCAATGGCAAGCGGCGCTGAATCTTTTGCATTAAATACATTTACAAGCATGTTATAGACAAATTCTTCAACCCTGTTGGCCATCCTTTCCCTGATGTCCTTTGGTTGACCAAGAAGCTTGTTTTCAAATGGAAGGTTAAGTTTCTTGTAGTTTCCTCCCTTAATTTCCTTTGACTCGGCATAAGCGACCATTTCATCCCATATCTCTTCTGTTACGCCTTCGCCTTTAATTTTGATGAAGTTGCCGTTGCTATCAAGGATGGCGTTTCCATAATCATTAACCTCAAGACCCCATGAAATCATCTGAAGCGCCGTGGCCACATTGGCTTTGGTGGTTCTGGTTTTAGCGGCTATGGCTCTTAACCTGTCAGAGTTATTCCCAGATGTGCCATGCTGAGCGCCTGAAACCTTATATTTTGACAGGGCTTCATGAATTTCAGAAGTCAATTCAACCTGTATTCCCTGATCGCTTGCCTCAATTCCGTGAGTTGTTCCATTGTTTAAAGCAATCCAATCCGGAAAAATATCATGCGCATTCAAGCCCTGTATGAGAAACAAAGCCTCATTAACGGTGGAAAGCCCGGTTTTACCTTTGATTTCACCCACTTCGGTTTCAAGGCCGGCCCACTTGGGCACAAAAGGATACAGCTCAATGTTTGCAAGCAGGTTTTTGTCATCCGGCATATGTGACGCATCTATGGCAATCGATGTCATGCCTGCCTCAAACAGCGTGGGGATCTCTATTTTTGCCCCTTCAATATCTTCTTCCTTCTTAATGCCGTAATGATCGGCATGTATGGCAACCGGAATCGTTATTCCCAGCTCGTTGCATATAGCATCTACCTCTCTGGCAATATTCCAGTAATTTATGGCGCAATAAGCGCTGGCGCCACCTTCTGATCTGGCGATTTCAATTATAATAGCCGAATTTGCCCTTTGGGCTGCCTGAAGGACTCCACGTATTATAAAGCGGTTCCTTCCATTGGCGGCCATTGATATTGCATTACCTTTTGCAATCATGGCGTTGTCTATAAACTTTCCGCTGATTATCAATGCCTTTGAATTAGGGAAAAGCCTTGCCACATTCGGCGGACGACCTATCTGAAGAGCCTTTTCAAAATCTTTCGACATAACTAAACCTCCTTTTCAGTTTGTTTAATACAATCTGTTTTATATTTGTAAGCGTTCACAGGTTTAAAAGTTCACCGTTCAGGGTTATAAGAAACTTAGGTCAGCCTATCTGAGGCGGATTATGCATCGTTAATTCAATCCGCCAATCCGCCAGAGCCCTTTGGCGGACTGGCGGACAAAGCTCACTATAAACTTTTAGTGCAAGACCATTTAGAAATTACGAATCATCTGCCCGCTCGCCAAGCTTGTGAGGCAGGCGAGGCGGTTTAGATTCAGGTTTAACCTAAGTTGAGCGGTTTTTTGCGAAGATATGTGCTGAGATCTTGATGCATAGGGATTTGCAAAAAACCGCAGGCATACCTGTGGATATGTCGAGGATTTTTGCGAAGCCTTTATGCGCAAGAGATCGGCGCAGATCGAGTAAAAAATCGCTCAATTTAGGTTTAAGTAAACCCTGAACCTTTTGAACCTTGAATCCGTGAACGGTTACAAATATTCATCAATATTTAACCAAATGAAGATCCTATCCACACCCCAACATAATGTGTCAGAATTATAACCGCAACAGCAATAACAAGGTGTTCAAGAATTACTTTCCAGGCCGTTACATGCTGCTCTTTTGCAATGAAAAAACTGAAAGCGCAAAGAAGGCCCAATCCCCAGACAAGACATAAAATGATTGCCTGTGACAGAGGGAATAACAGTATGGGCGCTAAAAAAGTTATGGCAAAAAGGAATTTAAACACAAGGGTCGAAATAGTAGCTGCCCATATCTCTCGATTTGTGTGTTTGTTTTTGGATTCTTCGGAAATATGAATGCCAAGAGCGTCGGAAAAAGAATCTGCAATTGCTATTGTCAATATTCCACCAATAACGACTTTGCTTGAATGTGTGCCTGAGTGCAGCCCGACAATCAAACCAAGCGTAGTAATAATTCCAGATGTCAGTCCAAAGCTGAATCCTGTTTTAATTGAATGATTAAAAGCCATCTATGCCTCATTTTTTAAGCACACCATTGCTATGTAGTCAAGAATTTAAGAGGAAGTTTGATATTTGAAACCAATTTGACTATATATATATTTTAAGGCATAAGCATAAGATTAAGTAAGATAATGCATGAACGAAAACCCCGGAATTACATTCTTTTTGTCATTGCGAGGGAGGTACGACCGAAGCAATCTCGTTAAAAATAAGGGGATTACTTCGTCGTTCGTTCCTCACTCCTCGCAATGACGGCTTGCAACCATCGGTTTTTGTTCAGACACTAATATAACCATACGGAGCAGGAGAATTGTGAAAAGAATAGGACTATTTGTAAAAGCGGATGCAGAAGCAGGCAGGAAGGCTGATGAACTTCAAGTCTGGCTGAAGTCAAGAGGCGTGGATGTTATCAGGAAAATAAGCCCGCGGCCTAACTGCAAAATTTCAGACAAAAGCAAATCCTTTGCTCCGCCTGATCTGTTGTGTGTTTTTGTATTAGGCGGGGATGGAACCTTTTTGAGAGCAGTTCGCTGGATAGGCGATCAGAATATTCCAATTCTCGGGGTTAAATTCGGCGAGCTTGGTTTCCTTGCCGAAATTGCAGAAGAAAACCTCTTTTCCGCTGCCGAATATATTTTAACCGACAGGTTTGATACAAATCCCAGAATGCGTCTTCACGTCAAAGTAATCAGAGAGGGCAGGGGACTGATAGATGAAACAGTATTAAATGATATAGTCATTACTAAAGGGGCGTTTGCAGGGCTTGCAAGCATAAAAACATATATCAATGATCGTTATCTGACTACTTACAGAGCCGACGGCCTTATTGTTTCAACACCTACCGGCTCGACAGCATATTCACTTTCCGCAGGCGGCCCGATTATTCATCCTGAAGTCCACAGCATCATTATTACCCCGATTTGTCCTTTTACACTGACTGTTCGTCCTTTGATAGTTCCTGATTCAGTACGCATGAAAATCGAATTTGAAGAAAAGTCATCAGATATCATTGCAAGCTTTGACGGCCAGGCCGGCCTGGAAATAAATAATAATGATATTATAATAATTCAAAAAGGGCTTCACCCGATAAACATGATAATGATGCCCGATCAGAATTATTTTGATGTGTTGAAAGCCAAGCTAAGGTGGAGCGGCGCGCGCATGTGAGCGCGAAGTGTGAATGAGTTGTTGAAAATAGCTTGCATGTTGTAACCAAAAGGGGTACGCTTGTATCCGATATGAGTACAATTGGCAGATCGTCATCTTTCAGAGCCGAGAGGTTGAAGAATGGCTTCATAAAAACCATATGAAAGAGTTCCCTTAATTACAGAGCTAAACCCCCAGCTAAGCTGGGGAGAATGGCAAAAGCTATGCTGAGTATTTATTAAATGCTCCTTTTGGACTAAAGGTAACAGCGCTGATTCTGTTACCAAAATCCAAAAGGAGCGAGATAATGAAAAAACATTAGCACACACAACATGGGAGTGCAAATATCACATAGTTTGGGTTCCTAAGAATAGGAGGAAAGTTATTTATGGCAAACTCAAAAGAGATGTTGGTCAAATACTCAGGAAACTTTGTGAATATAAAAAGATTGATGTTTTTGAAGGGACGGCGTGTGAGGACCATATCCATATTTGTTTGTCCATTCCGCCAAAGTATTCGGGTGCGGCTCTTTTAGAACCACGCAAGCAGATTCGTAGTAATAACTTTAGAATCAACATGTTAAGCGAATAATGCTCTTGAAGTCAATATTAACGACTGTTCCTTTTCCTGCCTCCTTTTGTACCCAGTTTACGTGCGATAATGGGCACTTATCCTTTAGTCGCTTGCATATGGTTAACTTATCTTTGATTTTTTTGAATTCATCATTCGATAACATACTGATTTCTTTGAGGCTAAAGTCGTTTTAAAAGAGCCGCACCCAAAGGAAAAGGCATTCACACGCTGCGCCATTGCTTTGCCACACATCTTCTTGAAGCAGGCTACGATGTTCGCAAAATACAGATTTTGATGGGGCATCGATCGTTATCCACCACAATGGTATATCTTC
>JAYENE010000566.1:0-1599 GCA_034721935.1 Thermodesulfobacteriota bacterium | reverse complement strand
TGCATTAATGATTTGAAAGTTTGTTTTGGCATGGAAAGAATGCCTTGCGGTCAAGTCGGCGCAAATGCTGTTTTTTTTAGAATCGGCGCAATATCTTACAACATCAACCGATTGTTTTTACTCAGAATCTCAGGCAAATCATCGCATAAGCGATAGGAGGCTGTCCGAGAATGAGAAACTTTTTGCAAGGTCAAGGAAGGAGAAGATTTTAACCGCAGGAATACATTGAGTATTTTGAGGATTAAAATCTGAGCCTGACGCAGAGATTGCGGAAAATAGCCGTTCTCGGACAGCCTCCCAGATGCATTCACTGAGAAATGGTTTATTCCACAATTAAATTGAAGCTCCCCGCAGCCCTACTTTCGGAAAGAAAGTTATAAAACAATAGATGTCTCCCGCAATGCGCCTACAAATATTTTACCACAAGTACACGAAGCATACAAAGGGTTGCAGGGGTGTGATCTTGACTTACAATCCTTTTATAGTAATTAAAACGGTCAGATAAAACATACAAAATTACATTGTTGTCGACATTTTTTATGTGTGGTATTTAAACGGAAAATCATATAATTACTCGTTGTGCGTAAATCAAACTATTATATCAAACTATTATACCATTGGAAATTGGCATGTATTTTGAGATAATAAATAAAATCAAGAATGTAGAAACGATAGCCGTTGGTGGAAATATCCGAGATATCATGCGGCTTCGAAAACAGTATGGCGTTGGTCGTTGGCGTAAAATGAAGGGGGTTGCCAATGTTCGCCTTCAGACTGGTAGTATCCGTAAGGCTGAATTGCACTGGTATGAAGTCCACGGCATTGGCAGAAAGAAAATGAAAATTAAACGGTTATTGGATTAAAACTATGGAACAAAATAACGAGAAACGTATATTTATGCTTTGCGTAGAAAATAAGGATTGTGAAGATCTGGAACGGCGAAAGATATATCTGGTTTTACCTGACAACGAGGCCTCGAAAGAAGGGTACGTGAGAGTCGTTGACGAGTCAGGCGAAGATTATCTTTATCCAGAATCTTATTTTATCTCCGTACAACTGCCCATAGAGGCGCAAGAAGCCTTGCGCGTAGCAAGCTAAATAACGGTCGGTAAATCAGTAATTCGAGGCAAGAAGACAGCAAAAGCTAAAAAATATTCGCTAATCGACAAATAAGTTTATAAGTTAAGTACCGAAAACCCAAGTACAGCTCTCGATGCCAAGTTATTTTACTATTTAAGGACGTCCCTCTTAGCCTAGAGGCGCAAGAAGCCTTGCGCGTAGCAAGCTAAATAAAGGTCGGCACAATCAGCAATTCGAGTCGAGAAGAAAGCAAAAGCTAAAGAATATTCGCTAACCGGCAAATAAGTTTATAAGTTAAGTTAAGCCCCTCGTTTTCTGCTTAACTAAGACATTGGGTGTAAAACCATAGGAATAAATTTATAAAGAAAATTAAGGAACAAGAAATGGATTATATCAATTCTGGAGATTTAATCCTCGATAGCCTCGGTACTGGAATCCCTTCGCTTACAAAGGTTAAAGCAGCTATGCTCAAGGAAGCATGTATTTGGTGTCTCAAGCAATGTGAACATGAAAATGGGG
>JAYENE010000565.1:0-7331 GCA_034721935.1 Thermodesulfobacteriota bacterium | reverse complement strand
TGTCTCATCGAATCTTTTCCTTTTGTAATTCGTAGCCGTTCACGGCTTGAAACTTGAAATTGGAAAATAGAAATCTGGAAGAGATGAAACGAGTTATGTTATGTAGTAGGGTGCATTTTATGCACCAGCGCTGTGCATAGAATGCACCCTACATGCCTTGTGAATGCTTACAGAAATAGGTGCCACCTTTAATATTTGCTCGTCGAAAGTTCGGCATAAGCCATGCTCAATTATTGTTTGTAAATCGTAGGGTGCGTTTTACGCACCAAAAACATTCCATTTTGCCCATCAAGTATTTTATCATTCATTCAGTCAGATGATATGTATGCCGTTGATGGTGCATAGAATGCACCCTACCTGGCTTTGAACCCTGAACCTTTGAACCCTGAACCTTTGAACCCTGAACCCGTGAACGGTTACTGTAATTCTAATCCGGTTTTATATTCACCGCAGATGCAAAAAAATTTCTCTTTTCATAAAATATTTGGGTTAAATAACTTCTTGTATTACATAATAATTTTTAGTAAAGTCAATTCGATTTTTAATGTTGAGTAGAAATATAGGCAGACATCGTTAAGATATATTTTTATACAGGCTCCAATGAACCTCTGAACCGTGAACCTTGAACCCTGAACCCTGAACCTTGAACCTTGAATTAAAGGTTACCGCTATGTTTGATTTTCTTTTCAAAAAACAAAATCGTGTTGAAACGTTGATCTTTGAATACATGGACACACTGAAACTTACCCAGGAAAGTTTTTTAAAAGCGCTAAATGCCTGCATTGAAGACAACAAGTGTGAAAATTTTGATTTTCTTATCACACAGACCCACAAGCACGAGTCCAGAGCAGACGATATCCGTGACGAGATAAACAATCTGATGTACAGCAAGGCGCTGATTCCTGATTCACGCGGAGATATAATGCGGCTTATTGAGTCAATAGATATGATCCCGCATTTTTTTGAACGTGTTCTGTTTATTATGCAAACTCAAAAAGTAAGTATACCTGAGTTCCTTGTTTTAGACGTCATGGACCTCATACGCATCAGCCTTGAATCCTGCGATCTTTTATCCAAACAGTTAGTCCTTCATTCAAAGCAAAAACTGGGCATCCGTGTCCTGCTCCGCACTATTGACACAAACGAAAGTCACTGCGACTATATTGAACGGCGTATTATCCGTAAGATCTTTGATTCAGATCTGGATCCGTTTGTTAAACTCCAGTTAAAGGAACTCATCGTAACTATGGGGGAAATTTCAGATCAGGCTGACCGTGTATCCAAACGGATTAATATTATCAGCATGAAGAGGCGTGTATAATGTTTTCTCTTTTAGGCGGGGTCTTTTTAGGATGGTCTCTGGGAAGCAACGATGCGTCCAATGTGTTCGGCGCTGCGGTTTCTTCCAGAATGCTTAAATTCTGGACAGCGGCTGTTCTTGCGTCGGTTTTTGTCGTGACAGGGGCAATTGTTTCAGGACATGCAGGCATAGAAACCCTTAAAGGGCTGACCAGTATCAGGCTTGATCAAGCCGTGATTTCTTCTGTAGCGGCTGCTGTAACCGTAAGTATAATGACGGTTTTGAGGCTGCCTGTTTCAACATCCCAGGCGGTTGTCGGCGCAATCATGGGAATTGGAATCCTGAATAATCAGATCAATCTTGGCGGCCTCGGAAAGGTAGTGGCATGCTGGGTCGGAACCCCCGTAGGCGCTCTAATTGTATCTATTCCTCTCTACTATGTGGTGGCAGCCATATATAATAGACTCAACATGAATCTTTTCAGGGCGGACAGCATGCTTCGCTTTGGTCTGGTTGCTGCCGGGTCGTATGGAGCATACGCCCTTGGAGCCAACAATGTGGCCAATGTAACAGCGGTTTTTGTGGGCGCCGGGCTCATAACAATATTTCTTGCCACTCTTATCGGAGGGGTCAGCATTGCCCTGGGCATTCTAACCTTTAGCAAGCCGGTTATGGAGACAGTGGGCAAAAAACTTGTGAATCTTGATCCTTTCTCGGCCTTTATTATAGTTCTGGCCGAGGCTATTACGGTGCATATCTATACCATGATCGGTGTTCCTGTCTCAACATCTCAGGCTGTTGTCGGAGCGGTGATCGGCATCGGCATCGTAAAAGGCGCTCATACGGTCAGCAAAAAAACGCTGAAAAATATTATCCTGGCCTGGGTCCTCACCCCTGTTGTAGCCTGCTTTATTGCCCTAATTATCGATTTTGCATATAATTTACATTACATACCACCGCAATGAAAAGAGGGGTTAAGGAGTAAGGAGTATGGAGTATGGAGTATGGAGTATGGAGTATGGAGTATGGAGTAAGCAAAAAAAGCGGTATAAAACAAGATGGCAACTGTTTACAGTTTTTTAAAAAGAACAATCTCACGCAAAGACGCAAAGTTCTTCCAGCTCTCCGAGTCGTAGGCTCTACGAGCCGGAGGCCACAAGACCGAATCAATTTAACTATTGGCATTTACAGCATTTAGTAAGACCGGGAATTACCAAAACTTTTCTTCATTTTCTTTCTTTGCGCCTTTGCGCCTTTGCGTGAGGTTCTTCAAAACTGTGAACTGTGAACGGTTATACAAGATGATTATAGATTTTCATACACACATTTTCCCAAAAGAGATACGTGAAAACAGAGAAAAATATTTCCAGTCAGAACCTGGTTTCAAGCTTCTGTATAGCAGACCCGGATCAAAACTGGCCGGAGCTGCTGAGCTGCTTGATTCTATGGATAGCCAGGGTGTGGATAGATCTGTAATCTTCGGGTTTCCCTGGAAAAATTCAGATACATTTAAAAAGCATAACGATTACATCATTAAATCAATAGAAAGATACTCTGGCCGTTTTACCGGTTTCTGCTGTATTGATATATTCAGCAGGAAAGCTGTTGCCGAAGTTATGCGGTGCCTTGAAAGCGGACTTTCAGGCGTTGGAGAGCTTGCCCTTTATGAATCCGGCCATGAATCTGGGATTGATGAAGAATTCATAAACAGGCTGGAGCCTGTCATGGGAATCTGCCTTGATAAAAACCATCCTGTTTTAATCCACACCAATGAGCCAATAGGCCATCAATATCCAGGCAAAACTCCAAACACTTTTAAACAGATTTACAGGCTGATAACAAAGTTTCCGGAGAACAAAATTGTTTTAGCCCACTGGGGCGGTGGTATATTTTTTTTCAGTCTTCTTAAAAAAGAGGTTAAGAAAAATTTTAAAAATGTATTTTTTGACACAGCAGCATCCCCTTTTCTTTATGATGCAAAGATATACAGAGTTGCAGTTAATATCCTGGGACAGGACAGGATTATCTTTGGAAGCGACTTTCCGCTTTTAAAACCGGATAGATATTTCAAGGAAATCAAGCAGGCTGGACTTACAAAAAACGAAATTAAGTCCATTTGCGGAAAAAATGCAGCAACCCTTCTTAATCCAGACCTCGTAAATCTTCGCTAATTAAGGGGTGATTTATTGAACAATAAACTTTGATTCCATTTAGTCGTTACGGTTCAAAGGTTCAATGTTCAGAGGTTCAAAGGTTGTCAGATTCATGATACTTACCCAGTGAAATCAGTAGCACCTGTCTGCGTGCAACGCACAGGCAGATCAGAAAAATTCGCGAAGCGATTAACCCCTGGCCCAGACCTGAATTACAGAGTCTGAGGTCTATAGCTTTTCATTTGAGGTATTATACTGTTAATGTCGTATTCCGAAGAAATCGCACCAGGGCAGGCCTGAACCTGGAACCGTGAACCTTTGAACCCTGAACCTTGAACTATCTTATTCTGACGTGCCTGGCGGAACAAATACTTGCGGCTTTTCGGTCGGCAATGTCTCAATATAAAGCGACTGGCTGGGAAACGCAAAGGATGTGCCCGACCCTTCAACGATTTCCTTGATCCTGTAGGCCAGGGCTTCCTTTATCTCCAGCCACCTACCCCATTCAATTGTTTTGGTAAAACAATATACCATAATATCAATCGAAGAATCGCTGAACCTGTTAATTCGAACAAACATAGGAACTTTTGGAGGTTTTACAAAATTATCACCTTCTAAAATGTACTGTTCAATTGAATCCCGAATCCGCCTGAGCTGCTTAACTGTTGTGCAATACTCAACTCCGATCATCCAATAAATTCTCCTGTGGGTCATAGAGCTGAAATTTACCACCGAATGATCGGAAAGCTGTGAGTTCGGCACAAAAACCGGCGCTTTATCAAAACGACGAACCACAGTGGACCTGAAGCCTATAGTCTCGACAGTACCCTCAACAACACCATCGACACGTATCCAATCGCCAAGGTTGAACCTTTTTTCTGCAATAATAAGAATGCCTGAAATCAGATTTTTAAACAGATCCTGGGCGCCAAGCGCAACAGCCACGCCAATTAGCCCTAATCCGGCAATAATCGGTCCAATTTTTATTCCCCAGATTTCAAGTATGGTTGCCGCTCCAATGAAGATAAAAACCGCCCTGAGCGCCTTTAACAACCAATCTACCATTGAGGATGTAAAAATCTTTTCGAGTCGTTTTAATAGGAAGGAAAGCGGTTCAACTATATTTACAAGCCCCCAGAAAATTACAAATACAATAAGAGATCGGACCAACTTATCGGCGATTATCTCTATTTTCCCTGACAAAGAAAGATATTCGACAGCAAAAAAAATGCCTAAAACAACCGGAATAAATTTAACCGGTCTTTCGAGAACTTTTAAGGCATTATCGTCAATACCGGTTTTAGTCACCTTTGTTAATGCCCTAAGGGTTCGCTCAAAAATAAGTTCGCAATTTTAAGTGTTGAGGCGCCCGGCTGGCAAGGCGCGAAAGCGCAGGAATATCAGGCATATTCCGAGCTTTCGCAACGCAGCCAGGCGGGATGCATCGGCGCTTAAAATGTGAAGTTATTTTTGAGCGAGCCCTAAGTCTGCCCAGAACAAATCTGGAAAACAATCCGCGCAAAAGAACAAAAGGAAAAAAAATCAAAACAGCTATAACAAATCTGCCTATATTGATTCCCAGCATCCCGCTTTCCCATACATCAATTACCAGAAACCAAAATTGCTTAAGTTTATCCATGATACTCTCCAAAATTTTATGCTATTTTTTTTATTCTTTACTCCCGGCCGATAAAAGCGCCTGCAGGATGGGTTGAATTTTAAGCCGGTGTTCAGGTGGTATCATCAAGGCCGGTATGGATCGGTTTGATATCAGGTTGTTTTTCGCGCAATTCAATAAACCTTCCCTGTAGTTTCCACGGGCTTCACTTGATTCAAAATAAAGCAGCGCATCTGTCAGATTTCCGGAACAACCTTGCAAATCAATATGCTCAATATACTGCAAAAATATATTGTTTACACTAAGAGTAAACTCATCAACCTCTGCATAACCTTTTTCCCGGCAGCTATATTTTGAAACAAAGCATCTGCATCCAAACGGTCTGGCCTTATAAACCGGGCATTGTCTATCTGTTAAAATCGGGCACTCTCCCTGGAAATAATGGCTCTTTTCATCCGGGATATCCTTTTCAGCAATAGATAATTCAGCAAGCCTGTTTGTGGTGATGCCGGGCTGAAATCGTCCTTTATGCAAATCTTTCCGAATATTATTAAACAAATCCGTTTTCCCATCCGATATTAAATAATCAACAATCCTGTATCCCTCAAGGGTCGTTAATGTAACATTCCGGGTGCAACAAGTATCGCAATATTTTTTGCACGCCACATCCAGGGTGCCGGCAAAATCATCATAAATCCTGTAAATCCTGTCTAAAATATCCAGTTTTGCATCTAAGTTCATTTGCATGTCTCAATGTACTTTGTTCAAACAGCTTGACTTAAGATGAGCCAATAAGTAATTTTGATGGCATCTTAAAAAGTCTAATTCATCCTCTTAACACCTAACACCTGACACTTAACACTTTTTTTAAAAACATTATACGGGGGATATTATGAAAAGCAAAGTCTATTTTATGGATCTAAGAACCAGTTATAAGGAAAATCTGCCCCAAAAGATCGCAAGGCTTCTGAAAACAGCCGGCATTTCAAAAATTATCAAAAAAAGAGACCTTGTCGCAGTCAAACTCCATTTTGGAGAATTTGGCAATACAGCCTTTATCCGCCCTGTATATATTCGAAAAATAGTGGAAACCTTAAAAGAAATCGGCGCTATTCCATTTCTGACTGACACCAATACCCTGTATGCAGGCACGCGAAGCGACTCTCCCACTCATCTGACAACCGCCATCCACAACGGCTTTGCTTATAGTGTGGTAAATGCCCCTGTAATTATTGCAGACGGGATAAGGGGGCAAAGTGAAACCTGTGTGAGTATAGACCAGAAGCGCTTTAATAATGTTTATATTGGATCTGAAATTATCCATGCAGATTTTCTATTATCAGCAGCCCATTTCAAGGGTCATGAGCTTACCGGCTTTGGAGGAACCATAAAAAATATCGGCATGGGATGCGCTTCACGAAGGGGAAAGCTGTCCCAGCATTCAACCGTAGCTCCAAAAGTAAAAAGAAAAAAATGTGAGGGTTGCGGAGATTGCATTCCCCACTGCCCGCAACAGGCTATTTCTCTAATTAAAGAAAAAGCGGTTATTGACCCAAAAAAGTGTATAGGATGCGGGGAATGTATCATTATTTGTCCCAACAGCGCAATACAGATCCAGTGGAATCAGGACATACCGGTTTTTATGAAAAATCTGGTTGAATACACAATGGGTGTATTAAAAAATAAGAAAGGCAGGGCGCTGTTTCTGAATTTCATTATAAATGTATCTCCGGCATGTGATTGCATCGCTCATAATGATGCCCCAATAGTTAGAAATATTGGAATAGTCGCATCAAACGACCCTGTTGCCATTGACCAGGCGTCGGCCGACCTTGTGAACAGGGAACAGGCTCTTCCGGAATCGTGCCTTAAAAGTAATCTGAAACAAGGTGAGGATAAATTCAGGGCTTTATACCCAAAAGTGGACTGGGAAATCCAGCTCGACTACGCTGACAAAATAGGGCTCGGAAGCCGCGATTATGAACTGGTCGCAATTTAGACAGCCGTTTACGGCTTGAAACTTGAAACTGGAAATTAGATTTTTTGTAACATTTTAGCTTTTTGAAAAGATGACCGCTTCAAGTATAATTAAATTTAAACCAGGAAAAACTCACGTATAAGAAATCGTAAAGACAGAAATTTACAAACTCATAATCTGGTCAACCTGAGGCAGCGGACAATTAAATTTAAGAACGGCTGAAACTCGCACATAAGTGAGCGTAAAGAAATAACTTAGAGCAATCCTTTTATAAAAAGCTTG
>JAYENE010000564.1:0-1601 GCA_034721935.1 Thermodesulfobacteriota bacterium | reverse complement strand
CTGGAACTTCGCTGTTGTCGGCTGTCGCCCCCCGTGCGGGGGCGTGGATTGAAACTGGTACATATACCGGCACCCCGAATGCACTCATTGGTCGCCCCCCGTGCGGGGGCGTGGATTGAAACCAGGGTCATCAGCGGAGGCAGAAGCTGACAGATTGAGATATTTGGACTTAGGGCTCGGTCAAAAATAATTTGGCATTTTTGCATCCCAACTTCACCATATCTTTAGCCGATCTTCATTCACAAAAGTCCTCGAAATAGCTCGCTATTCCTGCGATTTTGCTCGATCAGATCGATTAAATTTACGGCAAATTTGGGCGCAAATTCTACCAAGTTATTTTTGACTGAGCCCTTATCGTCCTTCATGTCAGGCCCGTGCCTTGAGGATGTATTTGAGAAAATTGACAAAACCATGCGATTTTTTTCAGTCTATGTTTATATGGAAAGGCTTGAAAAGGATAAATTTTAAAATATGGTAAAATCTCAATTGAGTCAAAAGACTTTACAATGGCCTGATTATGCATTATAAAATATAATTTAACCTAAGTTGAACGATTTATTGCGAAGATATGTGCCAAGATATTGATGCATAAGGGTTTGCGAAAATCGCAGGCATACCCGTGGATATGTCGAGGATTTTCGTGAATCCTTGATGCGCAAGAGATCGGTGCAGATCGAGTAAAAAATCGCTCAATTTAGGTTTAATAGTATAGGAATTTCCTTTTTTCACCCCCTCCCAAACCCTCCCCCTTCGAGGAGGAGGGCAGGGTGGGGTGGGGGTGGTAATTTCATAATAGATATGATAAGAGGAAAAGATGGCTAATTTAATCACACTGGTTATCGCTACACGAAACACAGGCAAGACATCTGAAATCAGAGACCTTTTAAAGGGCTTTCCAATTAATATTAAAAACTTAGACGATTTTGGCCCTATTCCTCAAGTTGAAGAGGACGGAAATACCTTTGACGAAAATGCTTACAAAAAAGCAAGCTTTACGGCAAGAATTTTAGGGTTGCCGGCCCTGGCCGATGATTCAGGATTGCTGGTCGAAGCTCTTGGAGGCGCTCCGGGGATTCATTCAGCCCGCTATGCCGGAGAAAACGCAACAGATGAACAAAGACGCACCAAACTACTGCAGGAGATGAAAGGAAAGACCGACCGCAGGGCTGCCTTTGAATGCGTAATATCGATTGCTGTCCCAACAGGGCCTGCTCTGACTTATGAAGCCCGCTGCGGAGGGCTGATAACCACGGAACCTGCAGGCTCTAATGGATTTGGATATGATCCTGTCTTTTACTATCCGCCGCTTAAAAAGACCTTTGCAGAATTAACGATGCAGGAAAAGAGCCATGTAAGTCACAGAGGAAAGGCTCTCAGAGAGCTAAGGGATGAATTTGACAAAGTCCTGATCTGGATAGACCAGAATATGCCGGTTCAATTAAAATTTCAATGTGCAGAGTAAAATGAAACATTCGTAATACTTTAGCGTTATGCAACAAACCATCTGAAATCAAGCTTCGGGTGTGATCAGATTTAAAGCAGGAAACTGTTTGAAGGAATTAGAAATCGTTAAGAAAGAACCAGGTTTAAAATGCCGTTTT
>JAYENE010000563.1:0-24698 GCA_034721935.1 Thermodesulfobacteriota bacterium | reverse complement strand
AAATGGCATTTTAAACCTGGTTCTTTCTTAACGATTTCTAATTCCTTCAAACAGTTTCCTGCTTTAAATCTGATCACACCCGAAGCTTGATTTCAGATGGTTTGTTGCATAACGCTAAAGTATTACCAATTTTCTAAATTCTTAGAATCGAAAGAAGAATTCGAAGCTAAAGAGATCAATTCTTTTAACAGAACTCTGGAAAGATATAACAGATATGCTGTTAATCATAAGATAGAATTTGATGAATCAAAAGAGTCAATAGTTTTGATTTGTGATATAGAAGGTGCAAAAGAAGGATCGTGGTTTGATTTTGATTGGTTCTTAAGACTTTATGACTTAGATTTTATTGATAGTCATTTCCAAAGGAAGGGAAAGGAGTTTTGCTGGGAAGGGGAAACTAAAGGGGTTAAAACAACGATAAATATAAAATTCCCTTACCCCATCTCTAATTGTCATGAGCATGCCTGGCCAGCGAGATAAAGATGATAGTAGTAAAATGTGATACTCAAGTGGATAGGCTGAAGGCTTTTAGGGAAAAGGTTCACAAAATCCTATAATAACATAGTCATTAGCATTTACCAATTAATATATATAGAAAAGGAGAGTTTTGAATAATATGACTGAAGTTGATATCATCATATCCAGCGGGCTGGTGCTTACAATGGATGAAAATGAAACTGTAATTGAAAACGGAGCTGTTGCAATTGAGGGTGAAAACATCATTGCTGTTGGCAAATCCAAGGAAATAGACGCGAATTATATTGCCAAAGAGATAATTGACGCAAAACATCATATTATCATGCCAGGGCTTATTAACTGCCACACCCATGCCGCAATGACCTGTTTCAGGGGAATAGCGGACGACATTGAACTAATGGACTGGTTAAACAATTATATATTTCCTGCTGAGGCTAAAAATGTGAATACAGAACTGGCCTTTTGGGGAAGTCTGCTGGCATGCGCAGAAATGATCAAATCAGGAACAACGACATTTTGCGACATGTACATTTTTGAAGATGAAACAGCAAAGGCTGCAAAAGATGCCGGCATGCGATGCCTTCTTGGAGAGGTTCTTTTTGATTTTTCATCTCCCAATGTTAAAACGCCTGCCGAGGGTCTGGAATACACCAGAATGCTTATTGAAAAATGGGCGGATGATCCGCTGATTAACATCGTGGTTGAACCCCACTCGTTATACACATGCTCCCCTTCCCTGCTTATAGATGCCAAAGCTTTGGCTGACCAGTACAATATCCCGATTGCCACCCATTTTCTGGAAAACAAAGCAGAAGCAAAACAGTTAAGAAAAAAATTCGGCAAAAGGGCAACCAGTTTCCTGAAAGATATCAATTATCTTGATGAACGATTTTTTGCCTTTCACTGCGTTTGCATGAATGAAGAGGATATAAAAATCTTTGCAGACAGCGGATGCAAGGTCGTTCATAATCCTGAAAGCAATATGAAGCTTGCCTCAGGTGTTGCTCCTGTATCCAGCATGTTAGACCATGGCATTGTCGTGGGACTTGGAACCGACGGGTGCGCCAGTAATAATAACCTCGACATGTTACAGGAGGTGGATTCGGCAGGCAAACTCGAGAAGGTTGAACGCCTTGATCCAACAGTCATGTCTGCGCATACTGTCACACATATGGCGACCTGTAACGGCGCCCGGGTTCTTGGAATGGAAAACCTTGCAGGTTCTCTAAAAGCCGGGATGAAGGCGGATATCATTGCCGTAGATTTGAACAAACCCCACCTTACCCCGATGTATAATCCCTATTCTCATCTTGTTTATGCTGTTAACGGGTCTGATGTAACCACAGTTATTATAAACGGGAAAATTGTTATGAAAGACAGGCGCCTTTTAACGATTAATGAATCTGAAGTTATGAAAAGGGTGAAAGAGATTGCTCTCGGGGTTAAAAAAAGCCTCGGCATCGGTTGATTGAGATTTTTGTGCGAACCCTAATTATAATGTTTTGCTTTTCAACAATTCATTATACGCCTCTGACAATTTAACAAATTGTTCCTTTTCTCCCCCTTTATCAGGATGCAGTTTATGAGCCATACGTCGATATAGCCTGGTAAGAGCCTGTCTGCTCATTTTTCTCAGAGCATCTTTTTTTAAACCAAATATTGTGCCTGCCTCATCCAGAGTCACCGAACTTTGTTTGCTGGGAGGAATATAACCCCTTTTGCTGTTTATATAGTCACGGATATAGTCGTCTAAAAAAGAGCTTCTGCCATATTCATTATCAAAAAACATAATAACATACCTGATCAGATATTCGTGCAGGTTTCCATCTGTATCCATTCCGCTCCAGAAATCACTGTCACTGTTTAGCCGGCATATTTCTTCGAGAAAATATTGATCAACCTTATTTTGATTCAGACCATGAGGCATTGATTTTGCGATCAACTCAGTAAAATATTTCTGCAGATCAAAAATTACATAAACATATGCCTTGAATTCTGATCTATCAAGATCTCTTTCCATTTCCATAAAGTATTGTTCGAGTTCATCCCTTGATTTGTTTATGAACTTATTAAACATCTTAGGGGTCACACGTCCAATTTTTCCCTGGTCTATCTGGCCAAACTTTAAATAATGGGCCCGACGTTTATCAAATATGTGAAACTCGTTTTGCTCGTTTTTCTCTTTTTCTTTGCCGGTTCTTCTTCTTGAGGTTCCTCCCATGTGACGATACGGCTCCAGCACTGCCCTGATTTCAGGCTTTAGAAAACACCAGAAAATATCATCAAGATCATGAACAGAATAATTTCGGCTTAAAGTCCGGAGTCTGTCATCAACTGTTTCATCGATATAGAATGCAGTTCCTCCTGGATAAATAATATATTGGGCCGGGTCTGTCCCTAAGTCAAACAGGTCTCTACTCCGCAGACATGTCCCGTCACGGTAGGATTCCCTGATAAAATAGTGAGTTTCACCTTTGATCTTTTTTAAAGCCAGATACAAGTCTTTTCATCTCCAAGGCAATATGAAACCTTTGGCAACGTTTTGAGAGTTTTGGTATGCATTCCCACGCTGGAGCATGGGAACGAGTAAACCCTGAACCCTGAATGGTTACAACATTTTTTATACGTTAACAAATTATATCTTATTATGCAAAATTAAACAGGACGTAATATTTTAGCCTTATGCAACAAATTATCTGCAATCGAGCTTTAAGTGTGATTAAATTTAAAACAGGAAACTGTTTGAATGTATTAGAAATCGTTAAGAAAGAACCTGATACGATATCGTTATTTATAAAAAATCGTCTTGCTTGTCACAATTATTATTTTTATTATGGCTTGTTCTTTCTTTACGATTTCTTATACATGAGTTTTTCCTGATTTAAATTTAATTATACTTGAAGCGGTCATCTTTTCAAAAAGCTAAAATGTTACAACAGGACGGTAATTGTAAACCGGCAATTATTTTGCTATGATAATTTTATGGGAACGGGCATTAAACAATCTAATTGTATCCGATGCGGAACCTGTTGCAAAA
This sequence comes from Thermodesulfobacteriota bacterium, assembly GCA_034721935.1. Classification (GTDB taxonomy): domain Bacteria; phylum Desulfobacterota; class Desulfobacteria; order Desulfobacterales; family ETH-SRB1; genus Desulfaltia. The sequence goes on along the minus strand of JAYENE010000563.1, from coordinate 21,184 downwards.
AAGGAGGGCCCTCTTTTCACCTTGAAGATAAGAGACTGATTGAAAAGGGTATTATTTTATCAAAATATATTTATACTATCAGAGAGGGGGAACCTGTCTTTGATAATGTTCAAGGCCGGTTTCAGATCGCAAGTACCGATATAATAAAGATAAAAGGGAAGAAAGATTCATGGACGTGCATCTTTTTCGACGAAAATAATAATAACTGCAAAATATATAAAAACAGGCCGATTGAATGCAGAGCCCTTAAGTGCTGGGATACCGAAGAATTAGAAAAAATTTATTCAAAAAACCGGCTGACCCGTAAAGATGTATTATCAAAAATAAAGGGGCTTTGGGATCTAATCGAAGATCATCAGACCCGATGCTCATATAAAATGATCGAGGGTTTTGTAAAGGAATTAGATACTGATAAAAGAAATAAAGCCATTGAAGGCATACTCGATATTATCCAATATGACATCCACCTGCGCCCTTTGCTTGCTGAAAAGGCAGGAGTTAATCCTGATATGATTGATTTTCTGTTTGGCCGTCCTTTAACTGAAACAATCAAAATGTATAACTTGCAGGTAAAACACAAAGGCGGCAGGTATTATCTTAAACCATTAAATATGTCCTCAAAATTGATGAACTCGTAAAAAGTCCCTTTAGTCTGTCATTTCGAGTGAAACGAGAAATCTTTATTCTGCAACCTATTGAAAAGATAGGATTTCTCCCTGCGGTCGAAATGACACATTCTATAAATCCGACTTTTTACGAGTGCATCATTATTAATCACCACGAAGAATTTTTTATCAAAAAGAACTGTTACTGTTATCAATTAGGGTATAAGCTTTACTGGCAAGATTTTTGATTTGATATGATCACACGAATTGTAAAAGTTTCAACCTTTGTTATTGCATTAATCCTTATTATTGGAGTATCTGCCTACTTTACTCTCACGCTCATTATCAAGAGTGAGGACACGGTTGTCGTCCCTGATCTTGTCGGAAAAAATGTATTGTATGTTCTTGAAATTTTAACAGATCTTAAACTTAATGCAAAAATTAAAGGGTCTGAATACAACTCAGGTATTCCAGCAGACCATGTAATTTTTCAGGAACCCGAACCCGGCTCGGAAATAAAAATTGGGCGTGATGTCAGGATAATTATTTCAAAAGGGCCAAAAACTATTTTAATGCCAAATCTTCAAGGTCTTTCAGTTCAGCAGGCACGAATAATCCTTGAAGAAAACGGATTGCGTGTGGGAAAATTATCGACAATATATAGTAAAAATATCAAAAAAGAGGAGATTATCGCGCAGTCCGCCTTCTCGGGCAGCATTATTACGCGTGGCGCATATGTAAATCTTCTTGTGAGCAAGGGTATGCGGCCAAAAGCATATATGATGCTTGACCTAAAAGGGTTTTCTCTTGAGGATGCAATATTTTTAATCGAAAAAAACAATCTATTATTAGGTGAAATTAAATTTTGTCCCTATGAAGACAAACCCAAAAATGTCATTGTCAGCCACGAACCATTATCCGGCCATCGGGTTGTCGAAGGTACATTTGTAAATATTATCATAAACCGAAAACACGACCAGATGGGAGAGCAATATTTATATGCCGCAAAAGGGGCAAGTATTTTCAGATACAGGTTAAGTGATGGATTTCTAAAAAAACATATTCTTGTACGCTTAAACAGCTCTGGGCTTTCAATTGATCTTTTTGATAACTTTGCAAAGCCCGGTGAAGAAATCTTACTGATAGTCCCTAAAAATCATGATTCAACGATTCTTCTATATGAAAATGATAAACTAATTAAAACTCAGATTTTCAACTCATGGTAGAACAAGTTATAAAATCCCAAAATTCAAGCATCAAATTACAAATAAATCCCCCTGTCTGCGCCTGCCTGTGCGTTGCACGCAGACAGGTGCGGACACGCACAGGCAGGCAAATTTCAATATTCAATGAAACAGGAATTTATTTGATATTTGTTATTTAGAATTTGCAATCAACTGTTAAGATTAAATTAGCAAGTAAAGAAGGCAGATTTCAAAAAGGAGATATGATTGTGAAGAAGCTTATTGCGCCGTCGATACTATCTGCCGATTTTTCAAGGCTCGGAAATGAAATAAGATCTGTTGAAGATGCAGGAGCGGACTGGATACATGTTGATGTTATGGACGGTCATTTTGTTCCTAATATAACAATGGGGCCGTTGATTGTTAAAGCTACAAGCAGTGTTACATCGCTGCCGATCGACGTACACCTGATGATCGAAGCGCCTGATCGCTATATTCCGGATTTTGCAAAAGCTGGAGCAGCCTTGATTTCTGTACACATTGAGGCATGTATTCACGCAAACAGAACTATCCAGATGATAAAAGAATCCGGCTGCCGCGCCGGAATAGCGCTAAACCCCTCAACAGCTCTTTCATCAATAGACTGGATTCTGGAATATGTTGACCTTGTGGTGATAATGAGCGTTAACCCCGGATTCGGAGGCCAGACATTTATAACAAACACACTTGATAAGATCAGAACTCTTCGCAGCATGATTGAGGATCGGAACCTGTCCACCCTGATCGAAATAGATGGCGGGGTATGCAAAGAAAACATTGAAGATATTTCAGTCGCGGGTTCAGATGTCTTTGTGGCCGGATCAGCAATTTTTGGAAGCCCTGATTATAAAAAGACAATAGCAAATTTTAAGAAAAAAATAGGAGGATAATTAATCAGAGGTCAGAGGTCAGATTAATCCTTACCCCTTAATCCTTACCCCTTTTACAACTTAGATGGAGCATATATAATGAAACAGAAAAAATGCAAACATAAGGTCATGGTAATTCACGGACCGAATCTGAATATGTTAGGGAAAAGAGAACCTGAAATATACGGAAAAGAAACCATTGGTGAAATTAACACAAAGCTTGAAGAGCTGGCAGAAAAACTGGGTATAGATGTAGAGACATTTCAATCCAATTACGAAGGAAAGATAATAGAAAAAATTCAAAAGACTTCAGAAAGATGTAAGGGACTCGTTATCAATCCCGCGGCCTTCACCCACACCAGTATTGCCATCCGTGATGCGCTGCTTTTGCTTGACATCCCTGTAATAGAGATACACCTTTCAAACATCTATAAAAGAGAATCTTTTCGCCGCAAGTCCATGATAGCCGATGTAGTAACAGCTCAAATTTCAGGTTTTGGCGTTCAAGGATATATAATGGCCCTGAACGCTATTGCTAAAATGTAAGGCCATTGCAAATGCAAAATTCGCAATGGCCTTGTTAAGAAGCCTTACAACTCGACTAAAGTTAAGGAACTAAAAGTACCGGCAGTTCAGATGCTTCTGCGACTCTGTGAGAAACGCTTCCCAGCCAGAACTCCCTGATCCTGTCCTTGCCTGTAGTCCCCATAACTATCATTGTAGCCTTATGTTCCCGCGCAACCCTGATAATTTCGGCTGATGACCGGCCGGAAAACAGATGCGGCTGTGCTTTTACTCCGGCTTTTTTCAACCTGTCACAATAGTTGGCAAGCCGCTCTTTGCTCTCACTTTCTATCCGCCTTAATTCTGACTTGTCAAGACTTTTGGAAATCTTGACTCCAATGATATGCGTTACCATCACCTTATCAGTCAGCTCTTTAAATGAAGAAACTAATTCCAAAGCCTTTTCAGATGGTTTTGACCAGTCAGTGGCAAAAAGGGGTTTTGTAAAAATATGGTCGTTTACTTTGGTAATAAGCTCGCCCTCCCATTCAAATCGCACCATATATTTGCTCATCAGGACGGGAATGCTGCTACGGCGGACGAGATTCAGGGTGTGAGAGCCAACATGAACCTTGTCCAGAGCTGTTCTCTTTTTTCTTCCAGCCACGATCATATCGACCTTTTCCTCTTCTGCAATAGACATAATTTTGGGAATGGGATTTCCAACCTGAATCCTGATCGTGCTATCGATTCCGTGTGTTGATATAGATTGCTGCCAATCTTCAAAACGGATTCTTGCCTGTTCTCTTAAACGCTCCTCCTCATCTTTCATATATCCGCCATACGGCACAAACGCGACCTCATCTCTGGGAATAACATAGGTCAGCACAATCTCTTTGAGGCCGATTTTCTTGAGTTCCAGGAGGGATTCAAGGGAATTGAACGCAAGTTCTCTAAATTTTGTTGGAAACAGAATCTTTTTAATTTTCATAATTACACTCCCATTCTTAACCCTAAATTGAGCGATTTTTTACTCGATCTGCACCGATCTCTTGCGCATCAAGGATTCGTGAAAATCCTCGACATATCCACGGGTATGCCTGTTGTTTTCGCAAACCCTTATGCATCAATATCTCGGCACATATCTTCGCAATAAATCGCTCAACTTAGGTTAAAAGAAAATTAAAGTTACTACCACAAAGGTCGGAAGCAAATAGACCAGGGAAAATTTGATTATGTAGCCAAAGAAACTCGGCATGGGTGTGCCTGCCTCCTCTGCAATTGACCGCACCATAAAGTTAGGCGCATTCCCAATATAGCTGAATGAACCAAAAAAAACAGCTCCAGCGGAAATCGCCTTTAAATAGATCGAACTTTCCGTCATAAGAAGAGGCACAGCCTGAGCTTCCGACATACCGGGATAAAAGGCTCCAAGTGCGGTATTGAAAAATGTGAGATAGGTGGGCGCATTATCAAGAAAACCGGAAAGAGTGCCTGTGACCCAGAAATAATGCATCGGTTCTTTTACTGCGGCAATCAAAAACCCAAGTTCCCCTTTCAAGCCTGCCTTGAGTATAAGAAGACATGGAACCATGGTAATGAATATCCCGATAAAAAGATATCCCACTTCGATGATCGGAAACCAGCTAAAATCATTGTCTTCATGTATCTTTTTAGAAGTGGTTACCAGTGAAAGGATGCCCATTACGATAAGGAGGCCATCACGTACCCAGTCCTGCACTGCACGGTGAATGCCAAGTGTATTTACATCACCCCAGTCCACTATTCCGCTCATGAGTACCGACACGACAACACCGCCTAAAAAGAGAAAATTGTGTATTCCCACTAATTTTAATGGTTCTTTTTCCCCTTCTTCCACAGGAGCGGAAGACAAACCTTCTTTTTTGTAATGATATGAATCAAGAATAAAATAGACCACCAGGAGAATCCCGGCTGTTACAAGCATATGCGGCAGAATTTTCATTGTCCAGAAAAAGGAAACTCCGTGGAGAAATCCAAGAAAGAGCGGTGGATCGCCCAATGGAGTCAATAAACCTCCGATATTGGCAACCAGAAAAATAAAAAAGACCACCATGAATGTCTTGTTTTTCCGGTAATCGTTTGCCTTTAAAAATGGTCGTATCATCAGCATGGCAGCTCCCGTGGTACCCATCCACGAAGCAAGTACTGTGCCGATAAGTATCATAATAGTGTTTACAACCGGCGTTCCACGCAATGTGCCTTTAAGCATGATGCCGCCGGAAACGGTAAAGAGCGCCCATAGAAGAATAATAAAAGGGACATAGTCCGCAAGGATAATATGGAGAATTTCATGCACGGCACCGCCCTTAAAAACAATCACAAAGGGAATAGCTATTGTTGCGGCCCAAAAAGCGGAAATTTTGCCAAAGTGATGATGCCAGAACTTTGGCGCAAGTAGAGGAAAAAGAGCTATGGAAAAAAGCATGCATGCAAAAGGAATGCAGCTCCAGAGAGGAAGCACCTCTCCTAAATTGATATGTCCTCCATGACCACCATGACCCGCTTTTGCATGTTCATGCAATTCTTCGGCGGCATGAATATCTTTGTGACCCGCCTCAACAGCCGTTGCCACAGCCTCATGACCCGAAGCCATAGCCAAAACCGAAAATAAAAATATACAAAAAATACTTAGCAAAAAAATTGTCAATACCCTGTTTTCAAATCTCATCTACCGATTTCCCCCCCTACAAAACATAAAAAGTGACCTTTGCATAACCGATGTTTTAGTCATTGCGAGGAGCGAAGCGACGAAGCCCCGCCACGGCGGGGCTTCGCTTCGCTCGCAATGACAATATTGGTGTTTTGCAAAGGTCTCAAAGAGCCTTGCTAAACCTTAGGGCTCGACAAAAAATAACTTCACATTTCAGGCGCCGATGCATCCCGCCTGACTGCGTTGCGAAAATTCTGAATATGCTTGATATTCATGCTTTTTCGCGCCTTGTCAGCCGAGCGCCTCAACACCTGAAATTGCGAACTTATTCTTTGCCGAACCCTTATCATACGAGCCAGAGAGTACGATTTCTTATACTCTGCACAATTTTATTGGACACGCTTCCAAGCACAAAGGCAGCGGTAGCGGATAATCCTCTCCGCCCAACCACCAGTGTGTCATAGTCTCCTTTTCTAGCTTCTGCTATGATATCTTGAGCGATTCCAATCTCTTTGTTTTGAATCTTTACTTCAATCTTATCATCAGGAAATCCGGCATCCAACAGAATAGTTTTGCATTTTTTCACCATTTCTTTGGCCATTTTTTTCTTTTCGCTGGCCAGCCATTTCAGCTCAACCAGTTTTTCCGAAAAATGTGGAAGGGCAAATTCCTTTTCCAGATTGGAAGATACGAGCGGCATTACAGTAAACAGAGTTATATTAAAAAATGCGGGCTTTGCTGTAGAAGCCACATAATCTACAACTTTCATTGCATATTCTGAATCATCTAAGGCTATAAGCATCTTCATGGTTGTTTTCTCTCCTTGTTAAACAATCAGTAAATCGCTATCTGTTAAGCGGCTACCAGGCTCTGAATAATTCCGGTTGGACAATCTTCAAAGCAGGCGCCGCAACCTGTACACTTTTCACCGTCAACTATTGCCAGAAATTTATCAACTATTATAGCCTTTTCCGGGCATGCTTTTTTACATTTTCCACACCCCTGACAGCCCGCGTCACATATTGCCTTAACAACTTTTCCGCCGTCATGGGAACTGCAAAGAGTTGCAACTTTTTGCGATTCTTTTATCAACTTAGGGATATGGCGAGGACATATATCTACACATGTGCCGCAACCTGTACAAAGTTCTTTGTCAACTACAGGCAGCCCATCATCACCCATTTTCAAAGCTCCGAATGGACAATTCGCAACACAGGTGCCAAGGCCGAGACAGCCATACATGCAACTTTTGTCTCCTCCGGAAAGCAAAGCAGCCGCCCGGCAGTCTAATACACCTTTGTAATTGTATTTTCGTTTTGCAGCGCTATGGTCGCCCCTGCAAAATATGCTGGCTATATCCCTTTCGGCGGTTTCAACGGATACTCCGAGAACAGCGGCAATCGCCTTTGCCGCATCCTCGCCCCCGACCTTACAGGCATTAGGCGGGACCTCGCCCGCCACTATAGCAACAGCGCACTCACTGCAGCCGGCATAGCCGCATCCTCCACAGTTTGCGCCGGGAAGGCACGCATCTACCGCAACAACTTTTGGATCAACATAGACATAAAAAACCTTTGACGCAATTCCCAGTATAATACTCAGTACCAGGCCGATACCCCCCATTGCCGCCACTGCATTTAATATAGGTCCCATAGAATTTGCCACCTCCTAATTTTGATGGTTTCTAAATACTATAAACCAGACTGTAATTATATTTTATACAACTATAAACTGCGGTTTTTTAAAACGGTCAGGATTGTAAAGAATAAAATTAAGCCACAAAGGACACGAACTTCATGGTGAAAAAACATAATAAAAAAACTCTAATAATTATGACCGTTCACAGTATATAACTTCTTGCAAATAGAATGAACTGCCTATTCTGTCAAGTGAAAAAAGATAATTCAACCAAATTACAGTAAGGGTCAGGGAAACGTCAAGGTCAACTCTAACTGATTCAGATGGAAGCTATTTGCTTTTCCGGATACGGCGCTAAAATCCCAAATTACAATACTCAAATTACAAACAATATCAAAATTACAAATTACAATGACCAAAACATTTCAATTACTTATTGTATGTCTCGCCGTCATTCTATCTGTTTTGAATTTTGAATTTCGGTCACGCGCATCGCACTCGCCGTGCTTACGCCCGTCGCAGCAGGGGCGCTTGCGCCGCGTGTTGAGATTTGTTTGAGATTTGTATTTTGGTGCTTGGAATTTTCATGATTTTCATAAGCCAGTAACTTTATTTATTCCAAGCAATTACATGTTTAAATGACGTGGTCCTGCACCAAGGGTGCAAACACATTTATTTTTAAAACACTTGACAAGTTACATTATTTTTATAAAAAAGTATTGAAAGCTTTTTTACATTATGGTACGAAAACTCAGATTTGATTTTACACCCACTTGTTTAACCACACTTTGAAAGGACTGAACACAAAATGACTTCTCAAAAAGAATTGCAGTTGGCTTATGGTCTGGCTATTATTTTATTTGTTGTGGGTGTTTTAAGTTATGCTGTTTGCCCTGCCAAGGTTCCGGATAAACCGGTAAGGTTAATGTTTAAATGTGTTGCAGGAAAGGTTCTATTTGATCACAAGACACATGAATCAGGTTACGGCATCTCATGCAGTTACTGTCATCATAATCTTGAAGAAGGTGAGACAGAAGCCCAGGCATGCGGAGAATGTCATGAACCTGAAAGCCAGGATGAATATATGCCAAGCAGGTCTGATGCTTTCCATACCCAATGCATCGGCTGTCATGAAGCTGAAGCAGGACCTGCAAAATGTGAATTATGCCATGTAATGTAATAGAAAGCTTTACTTTACCTTTGGCTATTGGTTATTAGCCATTGGCTAAAGGTGACCTAAGGCCATATCAGATAACCTTATTTTGTTATCTGCTTTTTTTATGCCTTTTAACTGTGATGATCGTGAAATTGAATAAAAAAACCCGTCCGCTTCGCCTGTAGTGCAAGTCATACAGGCCTGACCGCCATTGAATAGCGCTCAGGCGAAGCGAGCGAGTTGAGAGCTAAGAAAGGTTGAACTATGATAAAAAGATCTTTTATCGGTTTGTTAAAGCCACGACTTGAATATGAATCTATTGAAGATACTCCTTCTCTTAAGCAAATCCCAGCTTCAAAAGAGATTACCCTTTTGTCAAACTGTCCATTTGACAAAAAAAAGCTGTTACTTAAAAAAAAGGCGGCTGTTAAGACCGGCCAGAAGCTTTTACTCTACAAGGAAAGTGATGAATATGTTGTTTCAAGTGTCACAGGGAAAGTATCATCAATATCCGCTTATTCAGGCGACTTTGGACGCTCTTATACTGCCATCGCAATTGAAGTTGCTGATAATGAAGAGATAGATGATGGGTTCAAGTCCGCCGCAGGCGAATCAAAGGATGCCACTCTTGAAACCGTCAAAAACTATCTTGCGTTTGCTCCGGGCAACCCCCCGGTTAAGCTGTTTGCCGACAAAGGCAAATCTATAGATACAATCGTTGTTTGCTGTGTTGACAGCGATCTATTAATAACAACTAACCAGTATATTGTTAAATCCGATATGGACGCAATAAAAAATGGAATAAGTATCCTGAAAACATTAACCGGAGTTAATGATATTATAATGGTTGCTTCACGGGGCCAGATGCATGAAGTCTCCGCGACCGGTGAAAAAGTAAATCAGGTTAATGATACATATCCATCAGCGCTTCCACATCTTATTATGAAAGATATGCTTGGCAAGGTGGTGCCGGCTGGAAAGAACCCTGAAGATATCGGGGTATGTTTTATCAGCGCTGAAGCGGTTGCATCTATCGGAAATGCTTTTAACAGCGGCCAGATCCCTGTAACAAAGATTTTTACTCTTGTTAAGAAAGACGGCTCTAAATCACTTGTATCGGCCAGAATCGGAACACCGGCAAGCGATATATTTAAGGCTTTTAATATTACTTTAAGCGAAAATGACAGGATAATATTCGGTGGTCCCATGACAGGCTCTTCTGTCTATTCAGCGGATCATCCGGTTCAGCCTGACACCGATGCTATTATTGTTCAGGATAGAGAGGACATACCTGTTATTTCAGATTATCCCTGCACAAACTGCGGTGACTGCATAAGGGTATGCCCTGCAAATATCCAGATTAATCTGCTTGTCCGGTTTCTTGAAGCAGGGCTTTATCAAGAAGCTGCGGATCAGTATGACCTGTATTCATGTATTGAATGCGGTCTTTGCAGTTATGTCTGTTTATCTGGAATGCCGATATTCCAGTATATCAGGTTGGCAAAATATGAGCTTGGCCGGGCAAATACAGCGGAGGCAACTTAATGGTTGATAATAACATAGTTGATAATAAAAAATTTATAGTTTCACACGCCCCTTTCTGGCACGATGGAAGCAGAATATCGCTGCGAAATTATAATATCGCACTTGCGGCTTTCCCTGCAATACTGCTTGGCATCATTTACTATGGCATGCCGGCTGTCGGTGTTATATCACTTTCCATCTCTTCTGCAATTATCTGGGAATTTGTGTTCTGTCGTATAACGAAACGTTCAAATACCATTGGAGACGGCAACGCAGCCATTATCGGGATGATATTCGGCATGCTTTTGCCTGCAACAGCGCCCTGGTGGCTTGTAATAATCGGAACTTTTGTTGCTGTTATTATCGGGAAACAGATATACGGCGGGATCGGAGCCAGTGCTTTTAATCCTGTAGTTGTTGCCATTGCCATTTTGATGATATCATGGAACAATATCTTTGATTTTAACGAAGCTCTTTTAAATTACGATCTCGATTTTGCCATGGTCTATCCCCTTGCCGCTTTAAAACATTTTGGCGTATCTGCTGTTGATTCATTCAGTATGGGCGATCTTTTAAGGGGCAAACAGTCTGGTGGAATAGGTTCGACATTTGGACTTGGCCTTATTGCCGGCGGAATCTATCTCATTATCAGAGGAATCATCAGGTGGGAAATATCTCTTTCCTTTTTAGCCGGTATCTTTATAACTGCTCTGATATTCAACCTGACCGATTCTGCGCATTATGCAGGCCCGATTGTCCATCTTTTTGCCGGTTATACTTTGATAGGCGCCTTTTTCCTTGCAACCGAAGATTCATCTTCGCCGGTGAACTTTATCCCCATGCTTATTTATGGAGCAGGCGCTGGTTTTTTGACCGTACTCATCAGAAATATTGGCGTCTATGTTGATGGAGTGATCTTTGCGATCCTGATTATGAACCTTGTAAATCCGCTTTTAGATAAGATATGTCCAAAAGCAATCGGAAAGGTAGCTTAAAATGCGTGAAATAATAAAAATGATCGTAGTTCTAACTGTACTAAGCGCTTTCTCAGGAGGTCTTCTTGCAGCAATTCGCGGCGGAACAAAGGATAGAATTGAAGCCCAGCAGTTGGAGTTTGTTAAAGGGCCTTCAATTAGGAATATTCTTGAGGGATGTTCCAATGATCCTATTGTTGACCGCTTTAAAATCAAGGACGGCGATATTGAAAGAAGCTTTTTTGTGGGTGTATTTGATGGAAAGGCAAATAAGGTTGCATTTGAAAGCGCTGGAAAGGGTTTTGGCGGTGATATCGGCCTTATGGTTGGTGTAAACATAGATAACGACAAAATTATTGGCATTGATGTAACCACCCACAGTGAAACACCGGGCGTAGGTTCCAAAGCAAAAACAGACCCTAAATTATCAAATCAATTCAAAGAATTAGATTTGGTTAAAACCTTTAAGGTCAAACCGGATGGCGGAGAGATCGATGCCATGTCCGGAGCCACTGTTACCTCACGCGGTGTTTGTGTTGGCGTGACGGAAGCTGGAAATATTTATAAACGTTTAAAACCTCAGATTGCTGAAAAAATAAAGAAATAATGAAATTTAAGTAGGGAGTAAAAGATGGCTAAGTCTATCACTCAGGAATTCACTAAAGGTTTGTGGGATGAGATACCACCATTCAGGCTTGTACTCGGCCTCTGTCCCACACTTGCTGTTACTAAATCTGTAGAAAACGGACTGGGAATGGGAGTGGCTGTAGTTTTTGTTCTGGTGTGTTCAAATATGCTGGTTTCGTTGCTGCGGAACATAATTCCATCAAAAGTAAGAATAGCCTGTTTTATCGTTATTATCGCCACATTTGTTATCGTGGTTGAACTCCTTATGCAGGCATATACATATCCGCTTTTTTTAAAGCTTGGAATATTCATACCCCTTATTGTTGTTAACTGTATTGTGCTTGGACGCGCTGAGGCATTTGCGTACAAAAACGGCGTTGTCCGTTCAATAGTTGATGGGTTTGGAATAGGCGTCGGGTTTACAATTTCCCTGGTTTCCATCGGCGCTTTACGGGAGGTATTTGGTAGCGGCACTTTTTTCGGAATGTCTGTATTTGGCCCCTCTTTTCAGCCTTTTACATTCATGATCGAAGCGCCAGGCGCTTTTGTGTGCCTTGGCCTTATGCTCTCTTTGATGAACCTTGCGGGAAATAAATAAATAGGAGAAAATCTAATGGGCGATTATATCCTCCTTGCGATAAGTTGCATCCTTGTTAACAATATTCTGCTTGCCCAGTATCTGGGTTGCTGTCCTTTTATGGGCACATCAAAGAAAATGGAAACAGCAATCGGGATGGGTATGGCTGTAGTCTTTGTTCTGGTTATGGCTGGAGCGCTAACATGGATTATAGAAGCATATATTTTAAAGCCTTTCGGCCTTGAATATCTTAGAACTATTGCTTTTATTCTTGTAATAGCTTCCCTTGTTCAGTTTGTTGAGATGTTCTTAAGAAAAAGCATTCCAGCGCTGTATAAAGGTCTTGGAATCTTTTTGCCGCTTATTACAACTAACTGCGCTGTAATGGGGGTCTGTCTGATAAATATCAATGAAGAGTATACATTTGTGCAGAGCCTTGTTACATCATTTAGCTATGCGGCTGGTTTTGGACTTGCCCTTGTTCTTTTTGCGGGGGTACGTGAACGCATCCTCCTGGCCAGGGTTCCAAAACCGCTCGAAGATACCGCTATTGGGCTTGTAACCGCAGGCATGCTTTCTCTTGCTTTTTTTGCTTTCAAAGGAATGGTTTAAAACTCTGGTGGATAGGCTGAAGGCTGAAGTAGTATATTAATCATCTCGCTACACTTCCCTGAACATATTTAGTAAGCGTTCACGGAACGTTGAAATTGGAAAATAGAAATTGCCTGTCTGCATGTACCGCACAGGCAGAAAAATTTGGCCTTCATGCTTTGTCGTGCCAGACCATACCTGCCCGCTCGTGCCTTGCATGGCAGGCGGGTCTGATAACGCTTCTGCCAGTTTGTAAACATCCAACTCGTAAACTCGTTTCATCCCTGCCTGTGCTTGCCCGCAGCAGATAGGTCTCCCAAATTTCTACTTTCAAGTTTCAAGCCGTGAACGGTTGCACTTTTTTCTATTTAGTGTCTCTACTATCTTTCGTGATTGTTTTTAAAAAAGGCTGATATTTTGGCAACCGAAGAAGGTATTGTAACAAAGATTGATTCTTCTACAGCATGGGTTAAATGCACTAAATCCGCTGCATGTGAGTCATGCAAGGCAAAAGATTTCTGCGATACTGCAGGAGGATCTGATGATGATGTGGAGGTGGAAGTAATAAATGCTGCGCAGGCAAAGGTCGATGACAGGGTTACTATCAGCTTTGAAATGTCTTCATTATTAAAAGTATCTTTTCTCGTATATATGGCGCCGGTTTTATTTTTAATCCTGGGGGTGGTTATCGGCGATAAAATTGCGCCTATATTTAATTATGATCGATCAATATTTTCAATAGCTGTCGGTTTTTTATTTCTGTTTGCTGCATTTTTCTTTGTTAAAGCAAAAGGAAACAAAATGTCTAAAAAGAATGAATACAAACCCAAAATCATTAGAATTTTAAACCTAAGTTGAGCGATTTATTGCGAAGATATGTGCCGAGATCTTGATGCATAAGGGTTTGCGAAAACCACAGGCATACCCGTGGATATGTTGAGGATTTTCGCGAATCCTTGATGCGCAAGAGATCGGTGCAGATCGAGTAAAAAATCGCTCAATTTAGGTTAAAATAAGTAAGCGTTCACGGAACGTTGAAATTGGAAAATAGAAATTGCCTGTCTGCATGCACCGCGCAGGCAGAGAAATTTGGCCTTCATGCTTTTATGGGTTCAGAGTTCAGGGGCTATAACCTTTGAACCTTGAACCTTGAACTGATCACTTTAGTTTTTCTCCTATATAAAAATTACACCATAGACAAAAAGGAACACAATCGCCAGGCAGGCGCCAAGACCGATCGGAATCCTGTAAAAGTTATCATTATAGGGTCTATCCATGAATTCTTGATACGACACCCTTTTTCCTTGAATCAAATTCCAAAACAGTTCCAGAAAAATATATGGGTGTTTGCTGATCTTCGCTACAGACAGGACCTCTTTTGAAAATAATGCCTGTGTCATGGATCTGATTGCATTCAGCGTATGATTGCAAAGCCATACAACTCCCCTTCCAGGTAATCTAACAAACCAATCAGTGTCAAGATTAATAGCCCTTAATTCCGCTGGGTAATATCCAGAAAGAATAAGAAGGGTAAAAGCCAGTGCGCCAAACATTAAAAGCTCAAGCATCCCTACTACATGAAATGCTGTGTAGGGTACATAATCAACAGGATAGGGAAGGATAGAATAAAGCGGTTGAGGATAAACACCTAAGAAGATACACAAAAAGGCAGCAATACCCATGGCCAGGCACATATTAAATGGAGGTTCTTTTGTCCTTATACCCGAATCATCACTAAAAAACGTAAAATAAGGAACTTTGATACCAGCATGATGGAATACGCCGGCTGAAGCAAAGTACAACATAAACCATATAACAGGCAGATGCTCCATGCCCACCGCGCTGAGAGTCATTGATTTGCTTATAAAACCGGAGGTAAGCGGAATTCCGGAAATTGAAGCAGCGCCTATTATGCAACATATAGCCGTAAAGGGCATGGTCTTATAAAGCCCCCCTAAATCTGTAGCTTTGATCTTTCCGGTCATATGAAGAACAGATCCTACAGACATAAAGAGAAGCGCCTTATATATAATATGACAAAAGGCATGGGCGGTCACACCATTAATGGCTAATGGCGTGCCTATTCCGATACCGCATATCATGAATCCCACCTGGTTAATCAGGCTATATGCAAGTACCCCCCTCATGTCATTTTCAATAACAGCATAAAAAATGGGGAAACAGGTCATAAATGCGCCGGCCCATATCAGGATATCAGCGCCTGGGAAAGTTCTTGCCAGAATATATACTGCGCTCTTAGTGGTTAAAGCGCTCATAAACACAGCGCCGGTAACCGTTGCCCTGGGATAGGCATCAGGAAGCCATGCATGGAGGGGGAAAACAACTGCATTCAAGCAAAATCCAACAAATATAAGGTAAGAAGCTGGATCGCTTAATCCTATATAAGAAAATTCATTTGTGCCCCGCGTATGGACATACAAAATTATCCCTGCTAATAAAATTATTCCGCCAACAAAGTGCCATAGGAAATATCTAAATGCTGCAGAGTGCGGTTCCTTTGTTTTTTGTGCGCACACAAGGACTACAGATCCTACAGCCAATATTTCCCAAAAAACATAGAGAGAAAGCAAATCTCCTGTAAAAGTAACGCCTAAAGCGCCTCCGGCATAACAAAAGGATGCTATATGCTGCCGGTCGTCTTTTACATGAAGCGCATAAAGAACCGCTATAAAAGTTATGAGAATAAATATATATCCGAAGACCAGGCTAAGATTATCTACCCTGGCAAGGATAAGATTATAATCCAGAAACTTGACGATACAGCTCTTGCCTTTAGGCATATTATGAAGATTTATAAACGCAAGAACAGGTAACAGCAACATATATGCAGACTTGAGCCGTCCTCTCAAAAAAGGGATAAGAAAGGCCCCAATGATAAATATTGCCGCTGGCGGGACAGAGTTAATCATAATAATCTTCCTTTCTTTTAACCAGTAGGCGCAATGCTTTTGCTATAAAAATAAGACTGACACAGGAAATAAAACCATATACAGCAAAAAACACAGGAACTGTTTCCCATGAAAAATGACCATGCTTATGAACAAAGAGATCAATAATAAGAAGGATTAACAGGGATATATAAAAATAGTTCCTCACCCTTGTTCTATTTTTTGTGGAATCAAGAAAAGTTAATTCTTTTTTTCTCTTTTTCATATAGATTTCCTCTCTGTCTGCAATACAATCTAAAGCAACAAAAAAAGCAGGGCAAGATATATAAAACTTATCAAAACCACAGCATAAAAAATATTCTTATATTTTTGTGTGCCTTCATGGCCAAGCTCCATTTTTTCCTCAAAATTAGTCAGCCATGCGCTTATTTCGCCATTATCCTGTTTATAGACAACCTCTTCCACCCCTTCTTCTATTACTTTTTCAATTATTCCCATCTCACCTATCTCCAAAAAGATTTCTCACCGCCATTTTTACAATAGCCAACTTATCCTATTCCTAATATGTTTTGTACGGCCAGAGTTGTTATACTGAAAAAGCGAACAAATGCATCCGGTGCGATCCCAAAGATAATGGACAACAGAGCTGTAATGGTAAGAGGGATTACCATCATCATGGGCGCTTCATCAAAATGCGGGGTAACATCATCCAGCGGCTTTTTGAAAAAGCCCTTGTAAATGACAGGAAAGAAAAAAACGATATCAAGCGTAGAACTCGTCAAAAATACAAGCAAAAAAATAATCTGGTTTGCTTCAAAAGTGCCGAGGCATAAATACCACTTGCTGATAAACCCATTAACAGGGGGGATCCCTGAAAGCCCGATAGCCCCTATAGCAAAGGCGCCAAAGGTCAATGGCATCTGTCTTCCCAGTCCATCTAATTGGCTGACATAATCCTTGTGTGCTTTTACATGTATGGCTCCGGCACAAAAAAAGAGCGTAATTTTCATAAAAGCATGATTCGCCATGTGGATGATTCCCCCGGTCATGGAACTCCTGGTCAGAAGAATAGCCCCAAGAATAATCATAGCCAGATTATTAATAGTGGAAAAGGCGAGCCTTCGTTTCAGATGATCCTGCCCTACTGCAAGGAATCCGGCCCCGACCACTGTAAAAGAGATAATATATGCCATGATTAACCAGATCCCTAAATCATGGAGAAGAACTGGACCAAACACATACAGAATGACTCTTAAACAACCAAACACACCGGCTGTAACAACTGCCACTGCATGCAGAAGCGCGCTTACAGGGGTAGGGGCAATCATAGCAGTAGGAAGCCATTCATGCAGCGGCATAATACCTGCTTTGACACCAAAACCGCAGATGAGCAGCACGAACAGGAATATAAGGAGACCGTCAGATCCACTGCCGGCCAAAAATCCGCCGGCTTTAAAGTCGAGAGTGCCGGCCTGATAATAGACCATTGCTATGGCAAAGAGCAGGACGCAACCTGCGGTAAGGGTATAAGCGAAATATTTTCTCCCTGCAATGATCGCTTCTCGCGATTCCTTGTGGATCACCAGAGGATAAGTAGCAACGGTAAGCATTTCATAAAATACGAGAAAAGTAAGAAGATTAGCAGAAAATGCGATCCCGATTGTTGATGTAAGGCACATGGCAAACGCGAAAAAATATCTCGTTTGCGCATGTTCGTTAAGCGCTCTCACATAACCTATGGAATAAAAAGAGGTTGCGATCCAGAGAGAGGATGCGATCAATCCAAACATCATCCCAAAGGCGTCTATTCTGAATTGCAACAAAAGCCCGGGATAAAAAGTGATGAGAGTATATTCGATCACTTTTCCCTGCATGATCACAGGAACCATGGAAAAGACGATCAGAAATTTTGCCAGCCCGGCTATAATGGTCCACGACTCCCTGAGATTCCTGTTCTTTTCCCCGGTGGCAAGAATCAGAAAAGCAGCGATCATTGACACCAAGACAGCCCAAAGGGGTCTTGATGAATACACAACATCCATTTCTATCCTCCCAATCCTTAAAAGCTCGCAGGGACTGCAAACTGAATTATAGACGAAATAATATTTCCGCTAAAGAGGCCGAGTAGAATAACCCCCGCTGCCATGATAATAATAGGAACAAGCATACTAAGAGGGGCCTCGTCTCTTTGTATTTCCAGATGTGTTTCCCCGCCATCATTGGCATACGCCGGCTGCATCGGTTTAAAATAAGCGCATTCGATAACCCTGAAAAACAGAACTGCATTTATCAAACTGCTGCCTAACAGCGCTGCCGCGTACACCCACTGACCAGCGTCGATAGTACCCAGAATAAGATACCACTTGCTGAAAAATCCACATGTCGGCGGAATGCCGCAAAAGGAAAGAGCGGTTATCGTAAACGCAGCCATAGTAAACGGCATTTTCTTGTTCAGATAATGCATCTCATATATATTTCGTGTCCCTGTTTTATAAAATACAGCGCCCACAACCAAAAACATACACGCCATCATAGCAGCGTCATTCATGATATGAAGGATAGCCCCCGTGAGACCGATTTGATTCGCTACACTCACACCAATCACGATATACCCGACTTCCGCAACTAAGATATACACCAGCATCCTTTTGATGTCTGTTTGAGCAAGCGCCTTAATCCCCCCCACAAAGATAGCAAAAACCGCCAGCCATCCTAATATAGGCATTACCGGCACTATCTCCACGGAAAAATGGGGCTGAAATATCGTAAACATTATTCTGATCATCACATACGCTGCAACCTTTGTCATCAAAGGAGCAATTAGCGCGCTCACGGAAGAAGGAGCCGTGGAGTATGCATCCGGCATCCATATGTGCAACGGAAAAAGCGCGCCTTTGATCATTATACCCACGGTAAAAAAGGCAAATGCGACAAGGATAACCTTGGAATGATACAGGTTCGGTAGTATGCCGGATAGATCAGCCATGTTAAGAGAGCCGGTTGCTATATAAAGATACCCAATGCCTAACAGGTAAAAACAGGCGCCGATAGTGCCTAAAATGACATAATTGAAGGCGGCTATTGGCGCTCCTTCTTCACCGATTGCTATGAGGCCATAGCAGGAAAGGGAGGAAATCTCCAAAAAAACGAAGAGATTGAACACATCTCCTGTAATTACAATACCCAGAAGCCCGGTGACAAGGAGGAGATAAAGCGTATAAAAAGGCACTGTCTTCTCCGGGAGTTCCTCTTCCACGCTTTTCTTTGAATGAATAGCAACTATCAGACTGATAACAGAAACGATGAGCAGCACAAATGCACTGAGATAATCCAGCGCATATTCTATGCCCCATGGAGGCGCCCACCCTCCCAGACGATAGGAAAATTTGCCGGTCGTCATAACAGCATTTAATACACCTAAAGCCGCGATGACAGGTATAACAAGGACGGCGACTACCCAGGGATAGCAAAGTTTCTTTTTCCACCATCCAATCACCGGGACAAGGAAGGAACAAATCAATGGAACGACTATAATCAGCGCAGCAAATTGTTCTGCCATTTTTAGACTCCTGCATCCTTTCTGATCTTCAGGATCTCGTCTTCTTCCAATGTGTTATATCTTCTGTAGATTAAGATAAGTATCGCAAGCGCAACCCCGGTTGTGGCAATGGATACAACAATTGCCGTAAGCATCAACACATGTGGCAACGGATTTAAATATTTGGCAACTTCGATCACTTCATGGCCATGGCCATGTCCGGAAAGTATCGGAACTGTCGCGCCTGCTTTCACACCTGTAGAAACATAAAAAAGGATTATCGCAGACTGGAATATATTCATTCCAATCAGTTTTTTGACAAAATTCCTCTTACCTACCATCGCATAAAGGCCGATCATCATCAGGACTATATACATCCAGAAGTTATATTTGCTGATTATATAGTCAAGCATATCGCTCTCCTTCTCCCTTGCGCTTCTTTCTCAACATCAGCACGCACGCAATCCCGGCAGTAAAAATTACCGTTGTTTCACCAAGCGTGTCATAACCCCTGTAATCCGCAAGCACTGCGGTTACCATATTCGGCGTTGCTGTCTTTTCTATGGCTTCCTGGATATATCCTGGTGAAACATGTGAACTGGCCGGAGAATTGGGATCACCCCAATCCGGCATCTCTTCAGTGCCGTATATGAGCAGCGCCCCTGTCATAATGACTGAGATTAAAGCAAGAACTTTCAATCTTTTGACCTCCTTTTTGTTTTACTGACAGCCGCAATAAACAATACTGTCCCAACTCCAGCCCCCACACAGGCCTCGGTAAAAGCAACATCCACGGCCCCCATTTCCGTCCAGAGAACGCACATAAAAAAGCTGTAAGCGCCCAGTATAATAACAGCAGCCAAAAGATCCTTAATGGTGATAGCTGCAACCGCACAGATAACAACAAAAATACATAAAATAAGATCAATTTGCCAGATCATTTGTTTTTCTCCATAGTCCATGGTTTAACACCACACCGAAAAGCGGCCCTGGAAATGGCATGAGTCGCCGTAGGATTGGCTATAAACATAAACACAGCAATAACGAGCAACTTAATTCCGTCTAAAACAGCGCCGTGAAAAAAGGCATGGTATAATGCAAAACCGATAAGACATATAAGCACTCCAAGGGTGTCGCCTTTTCCGGTGGCATGCATCCTGGAATAAAAGTCTGGAAAACGTATCAGGCCGATGGTGCCTGTAGTGAGAAAGAAACATCCTGTTAAAATAAATACTATGGATATTATTTTAATGATTTCCATTAAATTTTACCTCTCCCTTCAAAGTATTTGGCTGCAGCAAGTGTCCCAATAAAATTTAAAAGAGCATATACCAGGCTGATATCAATGAACATCTCTATCCTTTTGTAAATCAAACCAATGAGTACCAGAACTATTAATGTTTTTGTGCCGATTGCTCCGACGCTCACAATCCGGTCAATAATGGTCGGCCCAAATACTACCCGATACAGACAGACTAAAACAAGCAAGCAAAGATAAATGCTTACGCCCAAATAAAAATTTTCCATATCTTAAGCTCCCAAACTTAGTTTGCTTTGCTCACAATCAGCTTATCAGTCAAATTATTGTTTTGACATCAGGTTATACTTTTTTAGTTTTGTATACAACGTACTCCGGCTCACATTGAGCTGTTTTGCAACCTGTAATTTATTCCAGTTACACTCCTGCAAAATTTTCATAAGGAATCTTTTTTCATTTTCCTCAAAAGAGGTTATTCCTTCATTTTTTTCTGTTAACA
>JAYENE010000562.1:0-1611 GCA_034721935.1 Thermodesulfobacteriota bacterium | reverse complement strand
AGCTTTTTATAAAAGGATTGCTCTAAGTTATTTCTTTACGCTCACTTATGTGCGAGTTTCAGCCGTTCTTAAATTTAATTGTCCGCTGCCTCAGGTTGACCAGATAATGAGTTTGTAAATTTCTGGTAAAACACTTTCCCTGTGACTTCACACACACTTTCCATAAGAACCACCCACCGTTCTGAAAGAAAACATAATTGACGGCAGATTGTTTTTTTGATAATGATGAAAAAAATAAAATGTATGTAAATATCTCTTTGGTGGAGTCCGATGTGGCTTATCTTCCTTTTAAGCCAGATGAGTTCGACGCAGTAACATGCACGCATGCTTTTTACGAATTGAAAGGGGAAACTCAAAATCGAGTTCTAAGGGAAATTGTTCGTGTTCTTAAGGCTGGAAAGCCCTTTATCATGATGGAACACGATGTTCCGAAGAATGCATTGATAAGAGTTTTGTTTTATATTCGACTCTTTTCTATGGGCGCCAAAAGAGCTTTCTACTAAACCGCTGAACCTGAACCCGTGAACGGTTACCTTAAACGTTATGAACACAGATGATAAATGCATATTGCTTGCTGAAAGAATCGCAAAGATTCTCCTTGAAGGGATACACCTGAACAGTGCGGTAATGCACTATATTGATTCGACATTTTCAAACCCTTCCATTGATGAACTCAAAGAAATAATTGCTGACAATTCCGATTGTGAAAACGATTCGCTGATAGAGCTTATTTTTTTTCCTGACGAATCAATACAGATGCAACTGGAAAATATTCTGCAAAGCCATGATTACAGCAAAAAAGATGAAAAGAAAATATTGGATTATCTTTGTTTCAGACAGATCAAAGCGGCTATACATTTCCCCGACAACAAAGGCAAATTGACGCTTGTAATGCCTCAGCCGGTTGCAGGTCAATTTTTAACCCGTCTTAATATCTCAAAGAAACTCGATAAAAGACTTTTAGCGGCAATCGATGAGCATGTTAGCGAAAAATCGAAAACCCTTGTTAAGGTAAGACTGAGAAATTCAACCTGTGAGCTATCGGGAAATGAAGTCCTGTTCTTATGTGATTTCCTTAAGAAAACAGACAGCTTATGCTACGATTTTTTTGAATGCCTGGATTTTATGCTGTCTTTTTTGGATGAAGCTAAAAATGCTGTGGATATATTTGCTGCACTCATGGACAAAAAGAGATTCTATTTTAAAAATGTACAAATGGCTGAAAAATTTAATAATCAGCTTGATAAGGCCAACATGGAAACTATGATTCTCCAGGGTCTCAGAACGCCGTATATTAATCTAAAAAATGAAAAAAGAAAGATGGAAATAACAGACAAAATCGGTTTATCGATTTTTGGCAGGACAAAAGTATTTTAAAAAGGCTTATCAGAGCATTGATCTTGGTGAATATCGCTTAAACAAGGATATTGAAAAGGCTTTTCAAATGCTATCAAAATGACCGCAATGACATATTGAAATATTTACAAGCCGCGAAGATCGCAGAGAAAATTCGAATTTGGTTACTGATAAAGTAGCCGTTCACAGCTTGAAACTTGAAATTAGGAAGAACAGTACACGTGCAGCGCAGGCGCTTGCGCCGCGTGAAAGCAT
>JAYENE010000561.1:0-1616 GCA_034721935.1 Thermodesulfobacteriota bacterium | reverse complement strand
TTCTTGAACAGTTGAAGCGTCGCCTTATCGCCAGTATCGTCGATACCTATGAGTTCAAGTGTAAAACCACCGCTAATATTCCATTCATCGCCGAGATATAGCGTCTTCTTGTCGTCATCCTCAAACTCTAATAGAAGTTCGCAGAGTTTATCGGCATTGCCATCGATTGCCACATACTTCTCTCCCATCCAGCCTTCGATGAAGTAGCCGCAGTCACCACCGGCATTGTCGCTTTCGACACACAGTCCTGTCGAACCCGGTCCTCGTTCAAAGAACATATCATAGTCATATTCCATAGCGGTTTGAAGTCTGGCTGGGTCTGGTGCAATATCCTGATGCATCTGATATTCCTGGAACACCGGATATGTTGTGTACACCAAATTGCCTTCACCGATCTCTCGATCAGTAGGGTACGTCAGTGTGTCCGTACCAGGAGCATCTCGTTCGTTCGCCAGGATCGTCAGTGTCTCGGTCTGCAGATCCTCATCCAGATCATACCAGACACCAGCGAATGAGCTGTAGTCCCATTGAAATCCAGGTTGATCCCCTGACTTATACGGATCTACGTCTGCTACGTAGAGAGGTGCTCCTACTGAGTTTGCGATGGTATCGGTAATCCCATCCAGTTTCACGATGGTGCCGCGAACCTCGTACGTTCCAGGTTCTGTGTACTCAACGTACGGATAGAACCTGATGTTATCGTTGACATTATCGTCTGCGGTCGTGAAGTACAGATCGCCCATGATATGTTCCGTGGTGTCTATGTCGACATCGATGGTAGCCTCATCGTTTGTGAGGACAACTCTGTCGGTACTTGCAGTCATCACTTCCATAGAACCATACGTATCACTGGTATCGATCTCCAGCACATCATCGTCGATCAGGAAAACGTACATGATCTCAACGGTGTCAGTTTCGCCAGAGACCGCATTCACATAGCACGAGAAGACTGGAATATCGTACTCATTTCCAATGTCCGCTGTATATGTGTAGACACGATCCTGTTCACTGCCACCGGTATCGAGGGTCCCTGTGTCCAATAGACCGCCATTCTTGGACAGATGAATTGTTGCCTGCTCACCAGCAGTATCAATTCCGGTTACTTCGAGCACAAATCCGCCGCCGAGATCCCATTCCTCGCCAGTTGCCAGCGTCTTCTTGTCGTCATCCTCAAACTCGACCAAAAGTTTTGTGAGTTTGTCGGCATTGCCATCGATTGCTATATACTCTTCTGCCATCCAGCCTTCGATGAAGTAGCCGCAGTCACCACCGGCATTGTCGCTTTCGACACACAGTCCAATCGGTTGATCCAAAAGACCATCATACGTCGCTTCCATCGACGTTTGGGTCGTTCTGCTTGGGTCCGCTTCATTCGCGTGAATTTCATACTCCTGGAACACTGGACTCGTGGAGTATACCAAACCACCTTCAGCGATCTCTCGATTACCTGGATATGCCAGTGGGCTCCCTGGAGCAGGTGGTGTCTCCAAGATCGTCAGATGCTCGGTCTGCAGATCATCATCCACATCATACCAGAAACCAGCGAATGTGCCGTAGTCCCATTGGAATCCGGGTACATTCGTTCCGTCGCCGTATGTGTCTATGTTGTAGAGTGG
>JAYENE010000560.1:2884-7399 GCA_034721935.1 Thermodesulfobacteriota bacterium | reverse complement strand
ATGCATAAGGGTTTGCGAAAACCACAGGCATACCCGTGGATATGTCGAGGATTTTCGCGAATCCTTGATGCGCAAGAGATTGGTGCAGATCGAGTAAAAAATCGCTCAATTTAGGTTAAATTAATGGGTAAGAATATTATGGAAATTATTAAGCGCCTGGCAGTATGCTTTATTTTAATTTTATGTTTTATTGCAGTCAATACAGCAGACAGCGCAGAGGTCGTTGATCGTATTGTAGCTGTTGTTAATGATGATATCATTACGCTTTCCGAATTAAACCAACTTGCCAAACCATATGCAGACAAAATCAAAACACTTGGGTATCCTGTTGAGAAGGAACGCGAAATGCTCTTTAAGGTGCGCGATGATATACTTAATCAGCTTATTGATCAGAAACTTACTGATCAGGAAATAAAACGGTTTAAGATTTCTGTAAGTGAAAAGGAGATTGATGCAGCAGTTGAGCGTGTTAAAGAGATAAACTATTATACTGATGAAGAGCTCAGGCAAAAGTTGGCCGGACAGGGGTTAAACATGGAAGAGTATCGAAAGAGTATAAAGGAGCAGATACTCAGGGCAAAGCTGGTCAACCGTGAAATCAAATCCAAGGTCGTCATTACCAGACAGGATGTAAAGTCATATTATGAAGCACACAGCGACAAATATTGCGGAGAGAAAAAATACCGCCTCCAGAACATAATTATAAAAACCCCTCCTTTTGTTGATGAAATAAAGAGGTTTTCAATTCAAAAAAGGATGGAGGCTGTGCTTGCAAAATTAAAGGCAGGACAACCTTTTGAAGAAATGGCTAAATCCTGTTCCGAATCTTCAGGGAGCCGCGACCTCGGGTTATTTGCAATTAATGAGCTTTCACCACAATTACAAGAGGCAATAAAAGGATTGGGGGTGGGTGAGTTTACATCTGTGCTTGATACCGATTATGGATATCAGATATTTTATATCTCAGAAGTTGTAGATAGTCCTGGAAAATCTCTGGAAGAGGTAACAGCCGAGATAGAAGAAAAGCTTTTCAGGGAGATAGTTGATAAAAAATTCAGCTCATGGCTTGATGATCTGCATAAAAAATCTCATATAAAGATAATAAAATAGGTAACTGTTCAGGGTTCAAAGGTTCAGGGGTTAATTGCGTTGCGATTTTTTTCTATCTGCCTGTGCGTTGCGCCTGTCTGCGTGCGGACACGCACAGGCAGGCGCAGACAGGTGCCATTGATTTCACCAGACAAGCATCATGAATCTGTCAACCTTTAAACCTTAAACCTTTGAACCGTAACTACTAATATTTATTATGATTAATAAAAAATCTCTTTCATTTGGACGTTATCTTAAGGCAATACGGGTCGAGAAGGGAATCAGACTTGATGAGGTTTCAGAAGAAACCAGGATTAGAACAGGCGTTCTCCGTCTTATTGAAAATGAGGATCATGACAGACTGCCTTCCGAGGTTTTTGTTAAAGGATTTTTGCGCGCTTATGCAGAAGCTGTCGGTATTGATGGGGGTGAGGCTGTAACGCGTTATACATCAAGTATTAATGCTTATCAGGCAACTGCAAGGTCTAAAACAGATTTTGCCAGATTGAGCACAAGATTTTGGCCTCATTTGCTGCTGTCTCTTGGGGCGATGATATGTATTATCACTTTATCTGTTTTTGCGATGTCTGTTTTTCATAGCCCACTTCAAACCGACAACCAGGTTATTACTAATACCGGCGAGGATAATAATAAGACAGGTAATAATATTCCTCCCGAAGTCGTTCATGACAGTGAGTTAGAATCCGATTTAGTTGGCAAACCATCTGAAAAAAGTTTATTACTTAGTATAATAACAATTGAAACAACCTGGATAAAGGTAATAATAGATGGTCGGAAGCCGAAAGAATACAGCCTGAAACCCGGAGATCGCTTTGAGCTTGAAGCGTTTACTGGTTTTAATTTATTGATTGGCAATGCAACAGGTGTTCAGTTGATTTTAAACGATAAACCCATAGAGGTTTTAGGGAAGAGGGGACAGGTAGTAAATATCCAGCTTCCATAATCCCTCAATCCTTTTTGTTCTGGTAATGAGTTATGCAAAGTGATCATCATAAAATACTTATCGAAAGCATCAGGAGATTGCTGAGACGGGATGCCACAATCCACCTTGTCAAGATAGTTGACAAAACACATGTGGCTGATCTCGCAGAGGTGTTTCGTTCTTTATCTCTTTCCCATCAGAGAAAACTCTTCGATATGATAAGTGATACAGAGCAAAAAGGGCTGCTTTTCAGCGAACTTGATGAAGATACCTTAATGGGCTTTATTGAAGAAATGGAGTTGGACGATCTTGTTGAAATCCTGGATCATATGCCGACTGATGATGTTACTGACCTGATCGGACGACTTCCAGAGGATAAATCCGCTTCCATTCTTGAAAAGATGAAAAAGGAGGATTCCGAAGAGGTTGAAGGGTTGCTTCGTTACGGAGATGATACGGCCGGCGGTATCATGGTCCCTGATTTTATTGCATTAAGGGAGAATATAACATCGAGAGAGGCCATTGAATCACTGCAAAAGGAGTATATGGATGTTGAGATGCCCTTTTATCTTTATGTAGTGGATGAATATGGCAAGCTGGTAGGCGTCAGTTCGCTAAGACAGCTTGTAGTGGTCCAGCCGGACACCATGCTTAAAGATTTTATGACAACAGACATAATTAAGGTAAAAACCGACGTGGACCAGGAGGAGGTGGCAAAAATTGTTGCGCGTTATGATATCCTGGCTGTGCCGGTTGTTGATGAATATGGCAAACTTATTGGTATTGTTACTGTTGATGATATTATTGATATCATCAGGGAAGAGGCTACTGAAGATATATTGAAAATGGCAGGAGCAGGCGAGGAGTTTGTTGAAACACAGTCTGTCCTCAGGAGCACGAGGATAAGGCTGCCATGGCTGTTCGCGAGCTGTGTTGGCGGAATAATTGCATTTATAATTATTGGTCGCTTTGAAGAGAGTTTGAACAAATTTATTTATCTTGCGGCATTTATTCCTGTCATCATGGGCATGGGGGGAAATATAGGCACTCAATCCTCTACAATTGTGGTACGTGGTCTTGCAACAGGACGTCTCAATATTAGAGATATCTGGTCTGTTGTTTTTAAGGAACTCGCTATAGGTCTTATCTTAGGCGTTATTTACGGAGCCCTTATCGGCATTGTTGCTCAGGTTCGATACAATACCGAGGCGCTTGCAATATCGGTTGGGGTTGCTTTAATCTGTTCCATGTCTATTGCCGCGCTGATAGGTTCTCTGGTGCCTATGCTTTTTGCACGGATAAATATCGATCCTGCCGTAGCAACAGGTCCTCTTGTAACAACGGCGATAGATATCATCAGCGTATTTTTCTATTTTACAATTGCCACAACTCTCCTCAGTATATAACGGATGTCGAGCTTTTCCACGCCAGCTATCATGCTCCGCCGCACGGATTTTGGAGACTATGATCTTATAATTACCTTTTTTACGTTAAATAAAGGAAAGATTTCTGTAATAGCCAAATCCGCAAGAAAAAGCGCAAAACGATTTTCAGGTATTCTTGAGCTCTTTTCTGCTTTAGATATTGTGTGCAGCACAGGTCACAGACCAGGGCTTTCTGTTTTACAGGAGGCTGCATTAAAATATCCATTTGCCGGAATAAGAGAAGATGTAATAAAGACGGCATACGCAAGCTACTGGGCAGAACTGATAAATGAATGGATGGAAGAGGGTGGAAGACAAATCCAGCTTTATCATCTGTTTCAGCATGTTTTATGCGAGCTCGATCTTGGACAAATATCTGACAGAGTTCTTAGCATTCAGTTCCAGATAAGATTTATGGCCATGTCGGGTCTTTGCCCGAATTTAAACCATTGCAGTATATGCAAGATTAAGCTTGATAAGATGAAAAAAAACAAGGTGGTATTTGATCTTAAAAATGGCGGGCTTGTATGTGAAAGGTGTGTGATTGGATCGTCACGACAGCTATCTCTTTCAAAAGGGACTATAAAACAGCTTCTCTGGATCAAAAGCGGAAATTTGGATAAGGTGAGCAGGATCAGATTTTCCAGCCAGGCTTTAAAGGAGGGCCTGGAATTTATGGAAATGTTTGTGCCTTATCATTTGGGAAAGGAACCGCGGAGCCTGAAATTTTTACGACAGATAAGACGGGGAATAGGGGAAAGAGGATAGAGGAAAGAGGATAGAGGAAAGAAAAAGATGAACATCGAACACCTGCCGCGACGGGCGCGAGCACGGTGGGTCGAATTTTGAATGAAAAGAAAAAAACAGAAGCAGTAAGGCAGAACCAACAACCCTGAACCTTTGAACCCTGAACCTGGAACCCGGAAAACACTATGCAGAGTATAAGAGGTATTCTAAAAGCAGGGCGGATTGAAGCGTCTGCGCCGTGCAGAATCGACATGGGAGGAACCCTGGATATTAGCACATTTTATTATCCGCTCAGGCATCTTTCACCATGTA
>JAYENE010000560.1:0-2784 GCA_034721935.1 Thermodesulfobacteriota bacterium | reverse complement strand
ATGCAGAGTATAAGAGGTATTCTAAAAGCAGGGCGGATTGAAGCGTCTGCGCCGTGCAGAATCGACATGGGAGGAACCCTGGATATTAGCACATTTTATTATCCGCTCAGGCATCTTTCACCATGTACCTTTAACATAGCGGTGAACTTAAGAACCAGGATCTGCCTTTTCCCTTATAAGCAAGGGATCGTAAAGGTTTCTTCAAGGGGTTTTAAAAACGCAGAATATCCATTAGACAAAGCCCCGTTTAATCATCCCTTAGGGTTTATGTTTGCGATTGCGGCCTATTTTGGGGCTGAAGGCGTACATATTGATATTGACTCGTCATCGCCTCCTTGCAGCGCTCTGGGAGGTTCATCCGCGGCCGCGGTTGCTCTTATTGCGGCATTTTCAAAGCTCAATCAAATGCAAACAGCCTGTCCCGGGTCAAGGCAAAAAATTGCGCTGCTTGCGCATGCTCTTGAAGAGAGCGTTGCAGGCGTGCCGTGCGGACTTCAGGATCAGCTTGCTTCTGTGTATGGAGGGGTTAATGCATGGTACTGGCCCGGTATAATTAAGGGTCCTTCTTTCAGGAAAAAAACTATTGTCAGGAAAGCTTTTCATAAAAACCTGAATAAGCATTTACTTCTCGCTTATTGCGGGATTCCCCATGAATCGAAGAATATTAACAGAATCTGGATTGAGCAGTTTATTTCCGGAAAATACCGCAGACTTTGGGCAGAGATAATTGCATGCACACAAAGGTTTAATGATGCTCTTCTTGAAAGAAACTTTAAAGAAGTCTGCGCTTCAATGAACAGGGAAACGGCTATAAGGAAGAAAATGACGCCCGACGTGCTTGATAAGATGGGGGCAAAGCTCGTTGATCTATCTGTTAAAAACAGATGCGGCGCAAGATTTACAGGCGCGGGCGGTGGCGGCTGTATCTGGGCAATAGGCGAGGTTGATGATATCGACAGGTTAAAGGATATTTGGGAAAAGGCTCTTTTGAGCAGAAAAGAGGCATGTCTGCTTGATGTAAAGATAGATTCTCAAGGATTGTTTATGGATTAGAGGATTAAGGATTATGGGTTTAGGCTGAAGGCTGTTAGGCTGTTAGGAAGGGAATAATTTTAAATTAAAAAAGTTTTTTTATTCAAAATTAAAAACTCAAAATTACTCTTAACACTTAACACTTAACACCTAACACTTAACACGTTTCGCAAAAAGTAGTTTTTCGACTTTTTACGATTTCATCAACGATTATTGTATTTAATGAACGGCAAGGTGAGGAAACAAATGTATTTTCAGGAACTAATACTATCATTGCAGCGGTTCTGGGCGCGCAAAGGATGCACGCTGATTCAATCTTATGACATTGAGGTCGGCGCAGGAACATTTCACCCTGCAACACTTCTCAAGGTTCTTGGCCCTGAGCCCTGGAATGCGGCTTATGTTCAGCCGTCCAGACGCCCTACTGATGGCCGTTATGGCGAAAATCCAAATAGATTGCAGCATTATTACCAGTTCCAGGTGATACTCAAACCTTCACCACTTGATGTGCAAAAACAGTATCTTCAAAGCATCAGGGCGCTCGGCATTGATTGCCTTGATCATGACATCAGATTTGTTGAAGACGACTGGGAATCCCCAACCCTTGGGGCGTCAGGTCTGGGATGGGAAGTCTGGCTGGACGGCATGGAAATTACACAATTTACATATTTTCAATTAGCCGGCAGTATTGAACTTCACCCGGTTTCGGTAGAGCTTACTTATGGCCTGGAGCGTATTGCAATGTATCTTCAGGGAGTTGACAATGTTTTTGATTTAAAATGGAATGATAAAATATTTTATGGAGATATCCATCACAGGCAGGAAGTTGAGCAGTCAACATATAATTTTGAGAAAGCAGATATTGATATGCTGCTGGATCTTTTCAACAAATACGAGAATGAAGCCATACGGATGATTAAAGAATCACTTATTATTCCTGCATACGAATATTGCCTGAAGTGTTCACACACCTTTAACATTCTCGATGCGCGCGGAGCCATCAGTGTAACAGAGAGAACCGGTTATATCGCACGGATAAGAAATCTTGCGAGAGCTTGCGCGGAAGAGTATCTGAACCAACGGAAAGCTAAGGGCTTTCCTATGTTGAAAAAATGATGAATACTCACGTAGTCAGGCTGAAACTGTTTAGACTGGAGGCTGAAGGGTGCCAGAAGAGCACGATTGCCGTACTTTGGCGAAAATACCTGCCCGCCATCGCTCTCGCCCAAAAGAAACAGTCAACACAGTTTAAGCTTTCGCTCAGGCAAGGCGGGCGGGTCTGATTCTTGCACCAAACATTGATTCAAAATGCGCTTTTTCCTAACAGTCTTCAGCCTTCAGCCTTCAGCCTTTAGCCTATAAGGACTCTGGAAGTTTTGATCCGGCAAATCCTCGTATTTACAACGACGTCTCCATTTTTTAAAAAGATCCATCAGGTAGTTGATTTCAAATTCAGGAAGGTGATGTGAGCTTTAGGCATACGCTCCACAGGCGCGAATGGATTTTATTCAGGCTGTTACTGAAAAGGCAAACCTATTCGGCCTTTCAGAAGAAAATATTGAGCCTGCTGAAATTAAGGGTGATGTTGCCGTTAAATAATTTGCCAATCAAATTTAAGGGACACATAGGGCTCGACAAAAAATAACTTCACATTTCAGGCGCTGATGCATCCCGCCTGACTGCGTTGCGAAAATTCTGAATATGCTTGATATTCATGCTTTTTCGCGCCTTGTCAGCCGAGCGCCTCAACAC
>JAYENE010000559.1:0-1623 GCA_034721935.1 Thermodesulfobacteriota bacterium | reverse complement strand
TAACAATCTTACTTAGACCAAAAAGGAGAAAATAAAATGCAAGCCGCAACACAAGCCATCGAAACAACAGGAACGATCGACGTCCAGCATCATCTCGTTCTGGACAAAAGACTGCCCATCGTCGGACCGACTCGTGTCCGCGTAGATCACCTGCTGCCTGAAGAATCTGACATAACCGCGACTGAATGGCTCCAGGCAGCAGCCGCTAACCCCGCCTTCGATTTCCTGAAAGATTCTGAAGAGGACACTTGCACGTTTTCCGATGGTAGACCGTTCTATGATGGGGGGTAAAACCGTCCTTTGTGCCATTTCCGTTCGATGATCTTTAGAGCGACCAGGGTACGACCCGTGGTCTCAATCCCGATCGACTACGCAATTCCGGTCGGATAATATCGTCCCAGAGCCCCACAACGCAATAAACTTGTACCCTCCAAGAACAGATCAGAAACCATGAAAACGGTCACAGTCCGATTACCAGACTATCTGGCAGAGACGCTACCTGCGGAGGAATCGTCCTTATGCGAAATCCTGAAATTGGGGTTGAAGCAGTTCAGGATAGAGAGAGCAATAAAGAGATACAAGAAAGGCGGCGTGTCTTTGGCGAAAGCTGCCGAGCTGGCAGGCATTTCCATCAGGGAAATGGTATCTATTGCTTATGCCAAGGGATTAGAACCCAAATACGATGAATCACTAGTTGAATCCAAAATAACTCCGGAAGTAACCGTATGAGCAAAAAGTTCACCCGGATAACTGTCGACAAAGCGATCAAAGTTCTGGAGAATGATGAACGCCATAACACACAAATCAGGTAAAAAACAATGGAAACCATAACAACAGAAGCAAAACTAACACCCAAACTTCTTGAGGAACTGGAAAACATCGTCAAGGAAGGTTGGTATAACGACAGGAATGAGGTGATCAGGGATGCTGTGCGAAAGCTCATAATGGAGAGAAGACTCTTCACAAAGAGGAGCGAAACATCGTAAAGGATGTTGAATGGGGACTGCATGGTTAAAGCAGTCTCAAACTCCGGTCCGATCATACACCTATCAGAGGTCAACTGTTTTGATGCGCTACAGATAGCAGACGTGGTGGTCCCATCTGCTGTGTACCGCGAGGTGACCCGCTATGACAAACCCGTGTCAGAAGAACTGCAAAACTCACATATACCAGTTATCCGGCTTGATGAATACAAAAAAGTTTTTGCCATGCGATTGTGCAGTGCGTATGGGATTGATGCGGGGGAAGCTGAAGCAATTGCACTTTGTCTTTCCGGAAAGTATCAGCTATTTTTCACTGATGACTCTGATGCAAGAGACGTTGGCGAGCTCTACGATATCGAAGTCCATGGTACGGCAAGAATCGTTGCAAGAGCGTACAGTTTGGGATTGCTGAGTTACGAAGAAACGAGACAGGTCATGCACGATCTACACTAAAGAAGCAGTTTGTACATGACAGAAAGGGTTTATCGTATTGTGATGGACATGATCGAAAAGGAATGGTGAAGATGTGCCGGCTACGAAAGAAGCATGAGGGTTGTTGTGAATGCGAAGGGTTGCTGGTGAGGGGCTTGAGATAAGGGGGCGATATAAGTTCAAAGACGACAGATATACCTACTCGGAT
>JAYENE010000558.1:0-1623 GCA_034721935.1 Thermodesulfobacteriota bacterium | reverse complement strand
TTTGACTTTTTACGAAGACGTCAAAGTTAAGAAACAGGTAACCGTTTACAGGTTCACGGTTCAGAGGTTCAGGGTTGTTTTTCTTGGAGCGCCGGGCTAACTGCTATGCATGTTAGCAGTTAGCTTTATCCTGAACCTTTGAACCTTGAACCTCTGAACCCGTGAACGGTTACAGAAATAGACAATGAGGGAGGAATAAAATGTACAAAGATAAAGGGTTAAAGCTTGGGATAAACGGTTTTGGCAGAATCGGAAAGCTTACCTTATGGCACAATATCGGGCGAAAATATTTTAATGAAATTGTGGTAAATGTTGGTCGTAAGGTCGGCACATCCCTTGGTGATATTGCGCATTATGCGGAAAGGGATTCAACTTACGGCTTATTGCATGCATACCTGTACGGTTATAAGGCCAAACCTTTTATTGAAAATCTGGATGAAAAAAGTGATTGTATGACAATTGACGGGATAAAGGTAAGGTTTTTAAGAACTGCCAGAAATCCGGGGGAAATAAACTGGAGAGAACACGGCGTAAAGTTAGTGGTAGATACCACCGGACAGTTTCTTGATCCCACTCTTCCTCCGGAACATCCCAAAGGGTCGGTACGCGGACATATTGAGTCAGGAGCGGAAAGGGTAATAGTGTCCGCTCCTTTTAAGATCAAGGATAAAGGGCTTGCCATGCCCGAAGATGCTGTAACGACCGTAATGGGTATAAATGATAATGATTATGACCCAAGGCGCCATAAAATTGTATCAAATGCATCCTGTTCTACTTCATGCCTTGCCCATATGATGAAACCTCTTCTCAATTATTTCGGCGCCGACAAGATACTGTCAGCTTCTATGGCTACTGTACATGCGGTTACCGGTTCTCAGCAGGTTTTGGACAGAATGCCCAAAACAGGGGCAATTGATCTGAGAAAAAACAGAAGTGTAATGAATAACATTATCCTTACCACAACCGGGGCCGCCAATACACTCAGGCTTGTTATACCTGAAATGAAACAAATAGGATTTATTGCAGAGTCGGTTAGAATACCAACCAACACAGGCTCCCTTATTATTCTCGTTCTTAATCTCCAGGAGGAATTATCGGGCGAGTCGATAAGAAGGGAATTAATCAACAATATATACAGGCAGGCTGCATCAGATGATCCAGGGGGATATCTCTATTATACGGACAAGCAGAATGTTTCCGAGGATATAATCGGTATGCCCCTGGTTGCGACAGTTATTGAGGGCCACGAAACACATACCCGCACGGCAAATGTGACAATAGATCTAAAAAATGCGCCGGGACTGGAAAAAGATATCATATCCTCGCTAAAAGACACGGTCGTCAGGATACCGGTAACTCAGGCAGTTATATATGGATGGTACGACAATGAAATGGCCAGCTATGTTAACCTTCTGGGAGACAGGATAGTTTCAATAGCTGAGAATATGTGATTTTGCTCTAATTTACAACCGGACCCGCTTCACGCTTGAGTTTCTATTTCGGATGAGCTTCTCAACAATCAGAAATTTGAAAACTCAAAGCAACTTATCAGTAACCTGGGGTGGCGGGCACTTAAATTTAAAAGGGCTGACTGTTTGAGCGTGTTAGTGAGCGTTAAGAAAG
>JAYENE010000557.1:0-7432 GCA_034721935.1 Thermodesulfobacteriota bacterium | reverse complement strand
TTTATTTGGTCGTCGTTATTTCTTAACGCTCACTAACATGCTCAAACAGTCAGCCGTTTTAAATTTAACTGCCCGCCACATCAGGTTGTTGGCAGGTTACTTTTTGAGTTTGTAAATTTCTGATCTTGGAATCTCGACCTGAGTTAGAACTGTGCTTTGGCAAGTTTCTTGAAACAGTTCGCGCTGGACGGCGCAAACAAGACTCACTGCTTCCCAACGAATATCGGTATTACAAACGCTTTGATGAGCTATTGCCAGAAAACAACCACTTGGTGGTCATCGTGGTTTTCAAGACACACCTTGATGAACACGGCCAGTATGTCTCCAACAACTTCGTGGTGACCGGATGGGCCAAGTATATTCGAGCAAAAAGGTGAACAAAATGGGTGAAGCTAAATTTTACGAAACAGAGACAACTGCGAGTGATGCTACACCAGTGCGTTTCGTTTATTACCAAGAGGCAGACATTCTGGAAATCTTCTTTGGCGAGAATGAATCTGCTACAGGTGTCGAATTAACCGACTTCATCATCTTGCGTCTTAATAAGCAAACACGTCGAGCGATCAGTTTAACACTGCTTCACTTTTCCATTCTGACGGAACGTACAGAATATGGGCCACGTAGCTATCCCCTGCATAAGTTAGATGAAGTATCAGAAGAGTTGCGAGAGTTAGCCCTTAACTTAGCAACCTCAATGCCTGTCAGTCAGTTCGTGAAGCTATCCTATTTCCAGGCATCGCCGACGGAGCAGATACCCTTTACCTACGTGGAATCACACCCAGGGATGGCTGCGGTTTGACACTTCGTCGTTGAAGTTGTGAGCGTCGCCCAACCATCTGCTTCACTTGACCGCAGAAGCCGTGCCGCTTTAGGGTAATTGTTGTTTTACGACAGTTCATCACTTTTTAGGTAGTTTTTCGGATAGCGTCTGCGGCAAGTGAGCAGTTATGCCTCAGGGACTCAATGCTTATTTTAAACGATTAGACTTAAACCTAAATTGAGCGATTTTTTACTCGATCTGCACCGATCTCTTGCGCATCAAGGATTCGCGAAAATCCTCGACATATCCACGGGTATGCCTGTGGTTTTCGCAAACCCTTATGCATCAATATCTCATCACATATTTTCGCAATAAATCGCTCAACTTAGGTTAAATGATATTCAGGCAAAGATAGTTAAAAAAAATGGTTGCAAGCTGTCCATTGGTACAGATACCCATATCCTGGAGCAAATGGAGTTTATGCATCTTGGCGTCTCTGTTGCCCGCCGCGCATGGCTGACACCTCAAGATCTTTTGAATACCATGACCTATAGTGAGCTTACATCATATTTGGGTAAGGATAAGAGGCATTGAATATATACAAGACGCCTGCTTTCGACGCGGGGCAGCTTCGCGGTTCGCCTTCAAACAGAAAAAGCCGTATTGCGCTATGCAATTATATGTTCCAATTTGCTATTTTTTGTAATATCGTTAACTAAAATAATAATAAAGGAGATAACTATAATGACAACCGCGGTAAGAATTACAGACGATTTGGTTCGGGACGCAAAGATATTTAGCAAAATCGATCAACGATCTTTAACTGGCCAGATTGAACACTGGGCAAAAATTGGCAAATGCGCTGAAGAAAATCCTGATTTAACCTATAGTCTGATTAAAGATATCCTTATCGGTCTTGCAAAGCTGGAACAAGGTGAATCATCAGAGTACAAATTTGGATAATCGCCAATGAAAATTCTTCAGTCCAGATCATTTGAACGAAAAGTTAAAAAATTCGGCAAACAAGAAAAAAGGGCATTAGACAAACAGATTCTAAAAATTGCCGAAAATCCATCTGTTGGAGCGGAAAAAAAAGGCGCCCTCCGTGGAGTATATGTTCATAAATTCAAAATTAAAAACACTCAATATTTACTTTCCTATCGCTTTGTCGGAGCTGATCTTGAATTAATAATGATTGGTCCACATGAAAATTACTATAGCGATTTAAAAAACTACCTTAAACCGTAAGCGTTCATGGGTTTAAACAGAGGTTCCTGGTTAAGGTAACCCTGAACGGTGAATTCTGAACTTATGAACGTAACAGAAGTAAGCTATGTAAATAAATGTCGGTTGGATTTTATAACTCGTTAATATATTAGAATAAATCCATATGTGTTTCTTGAAAAACTGGTTCAGAATACCTCAAATGACAACATCTTTAATCATTTTTTACACAACATAGGGTTGTTTAGCTCTAATGCCTTAGGGTATCTATTTGATTTTGTTATAAAATAAAAATCCAACCGCTATTTGCGGACATAGGAAGTAAGCGCCACCTTTAATATTTGCTCGTCGAAAGTTCGACATAAGCCATGCTCAATTATTGTTTATAAATCGTAGGGTGCGTTTTACGCGCCAAAAACATTCCATTTTGCCCATCAAGTATTTTATCATTCGTTCATTCAGATGATATGTATGCCGTTGATGGTGCATAGAATGCACCCTACCTGGCTTTTTGGGCATAAGGGCTCGACAAAAAATAACTTCACATTTCAGACGCCGATGCATCCCGCCTGACTGCGTTGCGAAAATTCTGAATATGCTTGATATTCATGCTTTTTCGCGCCTTGTCAGCCGAGCGCCTCAACACCTGAAATTGCGAACTTATTTTTTGCCGAACCCTAAATATAAAAACATACAACAAATAATCAATAATCAATTGTTAATAACTAATTGTTAATTAAGGATAAAAATATGGCTCAACACTTATGGGTAAAGGGCAGAGTTAGCCCGGCGCTTCAAGAAAAATAACCATGAACCTCTGAACCGTGAACCTGTGAACGGTTACCTATTGAAACTCCCTGCAGGCCCGCTTGGATGGGATTGGACTAAAGATTAACGAAGTCTGCAGTAAAAGCTTTGCCTTTTGCATAATCTTCATGCCACTTATCCGGAACAGGCATTTTTTCATATAAACGCTCGCGATCGGCTTCAAGTAATAAGCGAGGTTTGCGCATAAAATCAGCAGCGCACATAACCGGTTTCCCTGTTTTTATTGATAATTGTTTTAGCCATTCAAGCCCTTCATGACTTCTCATTAAATGGTGATCAAGAATCACACGGTCAATTGCCTGGCAGAGTCTTAACGCATTATGCCAGGCCCTTTTAATTTGATCCTTAGATAACCGGGACAAATAAATCGGGGGACCTCCTGCCAATACAATGTCGGGTTTCCAATAGATTATCTGGGAAACCGTGTCATCATTCAGCAACTGAATATCAGGAGCATGAACAAATACTTCATCTTCTTCAATCCTCGTCATCATGACAGTCTCTAAAGTATTATTTGTCTCCCCATGAGGCATTGGCCTGGAAAAGGTCATTGGGCCATCTTTTTTTCCTTCTGCTGAAATTAAGCCAATATGTAAAATAGCAGCAAGAGATGTTGCTCGCTTCTCCTCAATAGGAGAACAATGCGACAGGTCCTTGGCCCATATCCTCACCTGCGGATTCAATCCGATTAACCTGCTGATATCTAACTGAAAAGGATTGGCATCTGTTAGGGGAACGTGGTCTCCGTGGAAATGACTTAGCACAATATCGGTAGATTTACTCCAGGCAGCTATAATTCTCTTTTGTGCTTTTTCGCCTACAGCAATTTGGATTGGATGAGGAAGTAAACCGTGCCTCATATAGCCTAAAGCGATTCCCGGATCAATCAGTATGTTTCTGTCTTTAGTTTCTATAAAACAGCAAAGTCCCCTTACGCCTAAAGATTCAGCTCCTATGATTTCTATATGCACAACTTAGCGCTTATGGTTGGACTCTTAAGCGCCTCCATACAACTTTTTTATTTTTGCCCTGTCTAATGACCCGTCCTCAAGTAAAGGCAAATCCGCAACAAACTCCACATATTGAGGTTTTTTATATCCGGCTATGCGTTCTCCGACAAAATTGATAAGTTCCCTGGATTTCAGGCTTTGACCTTCTTTTAGCCGGCATACAGCTTTGATCCCTTCTTTCCACTTTAGATCAGGCACGCCGAAAACAATGGTTTTATCAACAGCCGGATGCATAAGTATTACCTTCTCTACTTCAAAAGGGTAAACATTTTCACCGCCCGGCTTGATAAGGTCCTTTTCCGGTGTCCGGCCGGCATACCAGAGAAAACCGTCCTCGTCAAAACGGCCCAGATCTCCTGTATGGTGCCATCCGTCACGAAAGGTATGCTTATTCTCTTCAGGAAGATTCCAGTAGCCTTTAAAGACCATGGGCCCTTTTACAGTAATTTCACCTGTCCGGCCTGTTAGCAGGGGATTATCATACTCATCCACAATCCTTACCTCAGTCAGTTGCAGCATCTTTCCTGCCGAACCAGGCCTGTCGTTATATCGACCAAAAGTGGCAAAGCATGATGTCTCAGTCTGTCCGTACAGGCTGTAAAATGTCCCGCCGGTTAGTTTTTGATACTTATCAATGGCTTCAGGTGTATCAATTCCCGCCACAGCCCTGAGTGTCTTTATATCCTTTCCTGTTTTTTCATGTTGTTCAAGAATAGAAGAAAGAATGGGAGCAAAGTCAAACATTACCGAAACCTTTTTCTCCTCAATAAGTTCGACAGCCCTTGCAGCATCAAATTTGCTCATATTGATATTCAGAGCGCCGGCATGAAAGCAGTTGGTTGCCATAAAAAGCCCGCCTCCATGAAAAAGAGGTAAAAAATTGAGATGGACATCGTCAGGCCTCATATTTAAATGATAATTCAAATGCATATTGGCGCATAACAGATTTCCGTGGCTAAGCAAAGCCCCTCTGGGCCTTGCTGCTACAGCCGCTGTATGAATTATTACAAAACCGTCATCTGATGAAATATCTACCTGTTTGAAATCTCTCTGGTTATCCATCAGGAATTCAAAGTCAAGAAATCCGTTGTTGCCTGGTTTGAGGTTATAATACTTCTTAATTGACGGAAGTTTTTCCTGAACACCTTTTATCAGTTCCTGATACTCTTTATCAACAAAGAGGATTTCAGGCGCACAGTCATTCAGATTAAAACACACTTCATCGGCGGAAAGTCTCCAGTTAATCGGCAGCACAATTGCCCCTATTGCAGCGGCCGCTCCATACAGCAAAAAATACTCAAGGCTGTTTTTCCCTAAAACAGCCATACGATCCGTTTTTTGAATACCGGCTTTCTGCAAACCGCATGCAAGTCTATCCACCATTTCCTTGTATTGGGCAAATGTTAAAGTTCTATTATCATCAACCTCGAACCAGGCCTGCCTGTTGCCAAAACAGACGGCATTGCGATTGATTAAATCATAAATTGTAAAATCATAAAGTCCCATTAGAAATTAACCTCAACTGGCTATCCGCTTCACTCAAATTGCCACAATATGTCGTAGGGGCGGGTTTATCCCGCCCGAATTGATTAGCGGGCGGGATAAAGCCGCCCCTACGACGCCTCTTCATAACCATCAACTCATTGACAAAACATGGGCAGTTCTAACTACTTCACAGGTCAACATTTTCTATGGGTCCATGCGGCAAGCTGTTACGATTGATCCAGCGCCTTGCCAGCCGATTGGTGCGAGCAAGAGTTAGCGGATCCACAACATGTTGTGTGTACTTGAGCGAAGCGGATAGCCAGTTTCGACTTTTTACGAATTTATCAGGTGATAGATGTTAGGTTAAGGTAATTATCTATTTTATCAAGGCCTTAGCACCTAACGCCTAACACGTTTTTATTTTGGAAATGTGCCGCTAAAAGCAGCAACTTTGATCAAATCATCTGCCTTGAAAACAGCAGATCCTTCCTTCACACTGATCGGAAAGGCAAATTCAGGAACTCCAACCCACCACTTTTCAAGTTGATCAAAAGCTCCCACTCCCTTTTCCTTTAACTTAAACCCGCCTGTAACAAGCAGACTCAATAGCGACTGCCTCCCGTCAAACATTCCGTGAACCCGCAACTGGTTTGTCTTGCCTGCTGGTATCCATTGAGTTTCCATGGAGCTGAGTGAATTAAGATCAAACTCCTCAAAAGCAACCGTAAACTTTAAACTATCCATTAAAATCGGATAGGAGTTGGGGTTTTGGATATCAAATATAAATGCAAGATCAAGAGGGGCGCCGTAGTTGCCGGCCTTTCCCTTGGTAGGCGCAACCTTGCTTGAAAAATACCACCATCCCCAGTAATGAGCCACTTCTACCGACTTTAGCGTAACTATCGGGGCCTTAAAATTCTGCTCTGTCGGCCCTTGAACCTTCTCCTCGACACACCCGAACAACATGGCGGCTATAACAACAAAACTAAAACCTATTAATATAAATGATTTTTTTCGCATTTTAATTCTCCCCATTTGGATTGTTGATTGTTGATTGTTGATTGAAAAGATAGAGCGAATCCCGCCCAGGCGGGATATCAATCATAAATCAACAATCATAAATCCTTGCTCTGCCTACTGTCTACTGCCTACTGCCCTCCGATCTCTGCCCTTAAGCCAGCCATCTTTTCCTTCGCTTATAGTGCTTAATATCACGAAAACTTTTTCTGCCCCCACGATCCTTTATGCCAAGATAGAAGTCCTTTATATCAGGATTCTGCCGAAGCTTTTCCGCTGTATCATCCATGACTATTCTGCCGTTCTCTATCACATAGGCATAAGGAGCAACATTTAAGGCCAATTTGGCATTTTGTTCCACCAAAAGGATTGAGATCTTCTCCTCCTGATTGAGCCGGGTAATAATATTGAAAATTTCATGAATGAGAAGAGGCGCAAGACCCATGGAAGGCTCATCTAAAAGAATCAGCATGGGGCTGGTCATCAAGGCTCGCCCTACAACCGTCATCTGCTGCTCTCCGCCGCTGATAAATCCGGCTGTTTCATTGCGCTTTTCCTTAAGCCTCGGGAAGTAATTATATACCATCTCCAGCCCTTCCTTGATGGACCTGCCCCCCTTCTTTTTCATGTGGGCGCCCACCTTCAGGTTCTGTTCAACCGTAAGATGTTCAAACACTCTGCGCCCTTCAATTACCTGGACTATCCCCATTTTGGCGATTTTCTCAGCCCGCTTCCTGTCAATGCGCTCTCCCATGAATTCAATGGAACCATCTGTAATCTCACCGTCCTCATGTTTCAATAAGCCGGAAACCGCCTTTAAGGTCGTACTCTTGCCGGCTCCATTAGCGCCGAGGAGAGCAACAATACCCCCTTTAGGAACCTCGATGGAAACGCCCTTTATAACCAGTATGACCTCATGGTATTTGACTTCAATATTATTGATCTTTAAGATCATATTTTCTTTTGACACGCCTAAAACCTTTTTTAACCTAAGTTGAGCGATTTATTGCGAAGATATGTGCCGAGATCTTGATGCATAAGGGTTTGCGAAAACCACAGGCATACCCGTGGATATGTCGAGGATTTTCGCGAATCCTTGATGCGCAAG